>JABDCE010000039.1 GCA_013288285.1 Bacteroidota bacterium | reverse complement strand
GGAAAAAAATCTGTACAATTCTACCACTGTAAATTAGAACTCGGATTATGCCGCTGTGTATCGAACGTTGGAAAATTATAATGTCTGGGCTGTAAAGAAAGTGTACACTTTTTGTTCAGTTTTTTAGCCCTCGAAAGTCACAAATTGCACAGATAGCCATTGATTATCAATGCCAATGTGAGCAATAATCCGGAATTGTACACTCGAAAAAAAATTATACAAATTGCTGAGCGGCGAACATTTGCGCTCTCGCTCTCCGCACTCACGCTCGCTTTTAAGTGGGGTTACTTTTACTTATCTTCGCCCATCTTTTTTAAATAGCAACTATGTATCGTACACACAACTGCGGCGAGCTGCGCCTGGCACAGGCAGGCAGCGAGGTCACACTGGCCGGATGGGCGCAGACCGTAAGAAAATTTGGCAGCATCACATTCATAGACCTCCGCGATCGCTATGGGGTTACCCAGCTTTACTTCAGCGAGCAGATGAATGCTATACTGGACCAGAAGCCGGTGGGCCGCGAGTATGTGATACAGGTGAAGGGCAGGGTAGTGGAGCGCGCCAGCAAAAATGCTAAAATACCTACCGGCGATGTGGAAGTGGAAATAACGGCCATGGAGATACTGAATGCCGCAGCCACGCCGCCGTTCACCATAGAAGAGGAGAGTGATGGCGGTGATGAGTTGCGCATGAAGTACCGCTACCTGGACCTGCGCCGACCACCGCTGAAGCGCAATATTGAGCTGCGCTATAAAGTGAACCGGTCTGTAAGGAACTACTTAGATACGCAGGGCTTCTTTGATATAGAAACCCCCTTCCTGATCCGCAGCACGCCGGAGGGCGCTAGGGATTTTGTAGTGCCTTCCCGGATGAACGAAGGCCAGTTTTATGCGCTGCCGCAAAGCCCGCAGACCTTTAAGCAGCTATTGATGGTGAGCGGCTACGACAGGTACTACCAGATAGTAAAGTGCTTCAGGGATGAGGACCTGCGTGCAGATCGCCAGCCTGAGTTTACCCAGATAGACTGCGAGATGAGCTTTGTGGAGCAGGAGGATATACTGAATATGTTTGAGGGCCTGTTCAGGCATGTGTTCAAAGATGTGAAGGGCGTAGAGATAGCCGGGGCGCTGCCACGTATGACCTTTGCAGATGCCATGTGGTACTATGGTAATGATAAGCCCGATATACGGTTTGAGATGAAACTGTGCAACCTGAAAAGTGCTGGCAAGGTATATTGCGATACGCTGAACGATGTAGATTTTAAGGTGTTCAGCGAGGCGGCAACTATACTGGCCATAGCCGTACCCGGTACAGCAGAGTATACCCGCAAGCAACTGGACGAACTGACTGAATGGGTGAAACGCCCGCAGATAGGCATGAGCGGTGTGGTGAATGTAAAATGCAATGCCGACGGAACGTATAAGAGCAGCGTGGATAAATTCTTCACAGAAGATAAGCTGAAAGCGCTGGCAGCCCATTGTGGGGCCAATGCCGGAGACCTGATATTGGTGCTGGCCGGAGCTGAAGCCCGCACCCGCAAGGCTATGAGCGAGCTGCGCCTGGAAATGGGCAACCGCCTGGGCCTCCGCGACAACAGCATCTACAAGCCCCTGTGGGTAGTAGACTTCCCACTCTTTGAGCTGGATGAAGAGAACGACCGATGGGTAGCTCGGCATCATCCGTTCACTTCTCCAAAACCGGAGCAGATAGCACTCATGGACGACCGGGCCCGATATGGCGAGATCAACGCTAACGCCTACGACCTGGTGCTCAACGGCACTGAAATAGGTGGCGGGTCGATACGCATATTCAGGCGGGAGCTGCAGGAGAAAATGTTTGCCGCCCTGGGTATGAGCAAGGAAGAGGCGCAGGACAAGTTCGGTTTCCTGATGGGGGCCTTTGAATATGGCGCGCCACCACATGGGGGCATAGCCCTGGGCATGGACCGGCTATGCGCGCTACTGGGCGGGCAGGAGAGCATCCGTGATTTCATAGCCTTCCCCAAAAACAATGCGGGCCGTGATGTGATGCTGGATGCCCCATCTGCCATAGATGATGTGCAGATGAAGGAGCTGGGGCTGAAACATTAACCCGATGTTAATTGTCTGCCTGTCATGCACAGGCAGCGGGAAAAATATTTTTATATTAGTCAAAAGGATAGTATCTTTAACGGCATAACTCAGATAAAATGAAGCAACTTTTTTATTCGGTGCTAATGTTTGCAGGTGTGTGCAGCGCTATGAGCTCATGCAGCAATGGCGCTTATGACGCCAACCCTGCCGGCGCTGCAAATACAGGCGTAAACCCATTAAATCCATTGACATCTTCCCAGTTTACCTGGGTAGGTAGCGGCTCGTTCAGCGGCGACGTGAACGGTGTACATTTCGTTGCTGATACCTCGGCCTGGTACCTGGACTCCAGCGGCACTAATGTGTTTGTGGGGTATAGTGGCAGTAAGGGCTTCATATTCTATCTGAACAATGTGTATTCAGTCAATGTATATCCCATGCAGTACCATATATACAACCGTCAGGCCGCTTGGACAGATAGCGTAGGCAATGTCAATGATTACTATTTCAGCTACTTAGGTAATTCGGGAGAAGTGAAGGTGACTGAGAATGACAGTGCGTATATAAAGGGGCAGTTTTATTTCCAGGGAGTGACCGCCAATGGCCGCTTAGTGACCGTAAGCAATGGTACTTTCAATATAGCCAAGCCTTTAGTTCCTTAATCTTAATAGAATATGATATAAAATAATTAAGCCCCTGTATCAGGGGCTTAATTATTTTTACTGAATCCGGATAGTTATTAAACGATCTCAACTTCAGCGCCAGCTTCTTTCAGCTTGTTAGCTATATCTTCAGCTTCGCCCTTGCTTACGCCTTCTTTCACGTTCTTTGGAGCGCCGTCAACGAGTTCCTTAGCTTCTTTCAGACCAAGACCTGTAAGATCCTTAACAGTCTTCACTACGTTGAGCTTAGATGGACCTGCATTCTTCAATACTACGTTGAATGAAGTCTTCTCAACCGGAGCAGCAGCAGCTTCGCCACCACCACCTGAAACTACCACTGCAGCAGCAGCTGGTTCGATACCGTAATCAGATTTTAATACGTTTGCCAGTTCCTGTACGTCTTTTACAGAAAGGGCTACTAATTGCTCAGCTAATGCTTTTACGTCTGCCATTGTATTATTTTTTTAGTGTTGTTTTTTAAAATTGTTTACTGTTACTCTTTTACTTGTAACTAATATATATTGACTTGGAAGCCTGGTTTAATGTGGCAATTCGATAATTTGAAAATGTGCCAATGCACCTTAAATTCGAATTGCCGGGTACTTATTCTGCAACTGCAGTTTCTGTTTCTGCGCCTGCCTTTGATTCGTGATGGTGCAACAATGCAGCCAGTACACGTTTTGCAGGAGACTGCAGCAAGCCGATAACTTCGCCGATAAGCTCGTTCTTCGTCTTGATGTTGGTGAGCGATTTCAACTGGTTGTCGCCGGTGAATACGTCAGCGCCAATGAGGGCGGCTTTCAACACAGGTTTTTCCTTGTTTGTCTTGCGGAAAGAGCTGAGGATAAGCGCTGGTTCTTTTGGTGACTCAGAGAACATAAGGGCTGTAACGCCATGCAGTGATTCGTAAACGCCAGAATATTTGTCATCATTAAAGCTTTCGAGGGCTTTCTTGATGAGGGTATTCTTAGCGACCTTCATTTCTACATTCTTTTCGAAGCAAAGCCTGCGGAGCTTGCTCACCTGGTCTACCGTTAATGATTCGGTATTGGTGATGTAAATATTTTCGTACTGAGTGAATTTTGACTTCAGTACTTCTATTGCTTCATTTTTTTGAGCAGGTGTCATGTTATTTTAATTTGTTAATTTGATAGTTCGGCAATTTGAAAATGATCGGTATTATTCATTTCAAATTTTTGTGCAGTGTTCTCAAATCATTCATTAATAATTTTTTATCAAAATCTATAATTGTCCAATTGCTGAATTGGCAAATTGTCTAATTATTTAAGCTACAGTTTTAGTATCAATGGTTAAGCCCGGGCTCATGGTTGATGCCATGCTGATACCTTTAAGGTAAGCGCCCTTAGCAGTTGCCGGCTTGAGACGAACGAGGGTATTGATCAACTCTTGTGCGTTTTCGGCCAGTTTGGTTGGTTCGAAAGATACGCGGCCAACAGATGCGTGTATGATACCCGCTTTGTCTATCTTGAACGCGATCTTACCGCCCTTCACTTCCTTCACTGCATTTGCAACGTCATTGGTAACTGTACCTGTCTTAGGGTTTGGCATGAGGTTACGAGGACCTAATACTTTACCCAGACGGCCAATCTTTGGCATTACAGATGGGGTAGCGATGATTACGTCTACATCAGTCCAGCCGCCGTCGATCTTAGTTACAAATTCATCAAGGCCAACAAAGTCAGCGCCTGCTGCTGTTGCTTCTGCCTCCTTATCGGGAGTGCAAAGTACCAGAACGCGTTTTGTTTTACCAGTACCGTGTGGTAAGGTAACAGTGCCGCGAATAGCCTGGTCGGCTTTCTTAGGATCTACGCCGAGACGTATATGCACATCAACTGAGCTGTCGAATTTAGTAATATTGATATTTTTTACTACTGCGGCGGCTTCAGCGAGTGAGTATTGTTTTGTTTTATCGAGTTTAGCTTCTACAGCTTTTCTTTTTTTAGTGATTGCCATTGCATCAAAAATTTTAGTAAGGTAAAAAATGCATTAAGCCCAAGGCGCTGTGCCTTCAACGGTGAAACCCATGCTACGGGCAGTACCGGCTACCATCTTCATGGCGCTTTCTACTGTGAAGCAGTTAAGATCGGGCATTTTGTCCTTGGCAATTTCTTCTACCTGGGCCCAGGAAACCTTACCAACTTTTTGCCTGTTTGGTTCTTTTGATCCTTTAGGTTGTTTAGCAAGCTCCATAAGCTGTATAGCAGCGGGAGGAGTCTTGATAACAAACTCGAAAGATTTGTCTGTGTAAACGGTAAGCGTTACGGGGAGTATCTTGCCTATTTTGTCCTGTGTACGCGCGTTGAACTGCTTACAGAACTCCATAATGTTGACGCCCTTAGAGCCGAGCGCCGGGCCGATTGGCGGAGCCGGATTGGCCTGACCGCCTTTTACCTGCAGCTTCACGAAGCCGCTGATTTCTTTAGCCATGTTTAATTTTTTGGTGTTAACGAATTATTACGGTTCACCCGTTTTTAAATTCTTCCAATAGCAACCTTAATAAAAGAGCAATATGAGAATTGGACGGCAAAGGTATGGAATATTTAAATTCAACAATCAAATAGGGAAAAATTATTTTGATGATTATTTTCTGCCGTCAGCAAATATAGTATTTAGCATTTATAAAGTGCTGGGCAACGATGAAGCTATTGCTATTCTAACTATCCGGCATTACATTTAGCCATGATCCGTGTTGTGACTAACCCTTATCGAAAATGGTTCTTTGCGGGCCTGGTGGTGCTATTGATAGCAGCATGGTTCAGTGTGGGATATAACCACTATGATGAGCATTTCCAGGTGATGGAGTTTTGTAATTATAAGCTGGGGCTGTCTGCCTCGTCTGATCTGCCCTGGGAGTTTACTACACATTGCAGGCCAGCATTGCAGCCATTTGTCGCTTATTGTATTGCCCGGACGCTACAAAACATAGGCATGTACAACCCGTTTTCGGTCGCTTTTCTGCTGCGTGTCATCATGGCGGTACTTACCTGGGTGGTTACCTGCCGGATGGTATTGCTGCTGCTTCCTGACCTGAAGACGGAAAAAGGCAGGCAACTCTATGTGCAGTTGAGTTTCCTGTTGTGGTTTGTACCTTATATAGGTGTGCGGTTCTCGGCAGAGCATATAGCCGGGGTATTGTTTTTCCTGGGACTGACCATAGTGCCGGGGATACTATCAACGCATGGAACAAAACATTACCAAAGACTGATGATTACCGGGCTGCTGTGGGGGCTGGTATTTTGTGTGCGGGTGCAAATGGGCTTTGCATTTTTAGGATTGGGATTATGGGTATTATTCTACAGACGATGGCAATGGAAAGAATGGTTTGTTATCTGTTTGTTTGGTTTGGTAGCAATGGGGTTGTCTGCGGTTATTGATCATTGGTTTTATGGAGAATGGGTATTTACTCCGTTTAATTACTATAAAGTGAACATAATGCAGCATGCTGCAGCGAAGTATGGCATGTCTCCTTGGTGGTACTACTTCAAACTATTCTTTGACTACGCTATACCTCCCCTGAGTTATGTTTTATTGCCTATGTTCATACTGGGCATGTATAAAAAGCCGGCCCATTTATTTACCTGGGTGTGTGTGGCATTTATAGCCGGGCATTGCATGATCAGCCATAAGGAAATGCGCTTCCTTATACCTATTATGTTTGCCTTCATCTACCTGGTCGCCACTTTTATGGACGGACTGTTCGTGCAGTACCCCGAGAATAGTGTGTTGAAACGAGGATTGACAATTGTGCTGTTCTTTAATGCGGTGTTACTCGTGGGAAAAATATTCATTCCGGCTCATGAGGCGGTAGGGTACTATAAGGCCATATACGACGTGGCCCGGAAGCAACCCACTACGCTTATCTGTTACAAAGAATCGCCCTACCACATTGTGGGGCTGGAAGTGAACTTCTATAAGCCGCAAAACCTGGATATAAAGATCGTAGACAGCGCCGGCCAGGTTGCACAGGCTATTAGTGAAGCGGCAGGAAGGACAGTACTCTTCATGAATCCCAATATGGACCCGCTGTCTATGTTTGCCCCGTATGAAAAGGAAAAGGTGTACTGCCTGCTGCCCGACTGGATCCACTACGTAAACTTCGGAGACTGGATCAGCAGGTCTTATATATGGTCCATTTACCGACTTTAAAGGGGCAGACACCGAAATTCATGGTAGGGTAATACTGTCAGACGTATATTTGCCGATCAAATAAAAACAAATTTATGAAAGAATTCTTTAAAATGTTCTTTGCTTCACTGCTGGCTATGGTGATAGCCTGTGTGCTGGTGGTGGGTTTTATAGTAGCGGCAATCATTGGGGTGTCTAAGTCAGTGACTGAAAAGGAGAATAAAGTTGCTACGGGCAACGTCATTGTGATAGACCTCTCGAAGCGCATACACGAACAGGGACAGAATAACTCATTCGCCATGTTCAGCAAAGGAACGGCGTACGAGGCAGGCCTGTATGACATTATCAAGTCTATAGACCATGCGAAGACAGACCCTAATATAAAGGGTATACTGCTGAAACTGGCACCATCGCCTAACGGCTGGGCTACTTTGCAGCAACTGAACATAGCTTTAAGAAACTTCAAAAATTCGAGCAGTAAGTTTGTTTACGCTTATGGAGAGGATATAACGCAAGGTGCCTACTATGTAGCCAGCGCTGGAGACAGTATTTATCTTAACCCGGCGGGTGGTATGGAGTTGAAAGGATTCTCGACAACACTGGCATTTTTCAAAGGAACACTGGAAAAGCTGGAGCTGGAACCCGAGATCTTTTATGCGGGAAAATTCAAGAGCGCCACCGAGCCTTTCAGGGCCGACAAAATGAGCGAACCTAACCGCATACAGGTGACTGCTTTTCAGAATAGCATCTGGAATCAATTCCTTGTATCAGCGGCGGTATACAACCATACTACTAAAGCAGAAGTTAACGGACTGGCCACTGAAGGGGCTGTACAATTTCCTGCGGACGCACTGAAATATAAATTAGTAGCCGGACTGCTGTACTGGGATGAAGTGGAACAAAGGATAAAAGCTAAAACCGGGCTGGGGGAGAACGAGGACATTAAATACGTAACTATCAATGATTATGCCTCAGACGCGAAAAATGATGGCAAGGTTAGCGATCAGCGGATAGCGGTGATATTTGCAGAAGGAGATATAGTAGATGGAGAACAGATGAATGAAAGGGAAATTGCTTCCAAAACACTGTGCGAGGAAATACGTAAAGTAAGAAAGAACAGTAAGATAAAGGCTGTAGTGCTGCGGGTGAATTCACCGGGCGGCAGTGCACTGGCATCGGAGGTAATACTGAGGGAACTGATACTGCTGAAACAGAAGAAGCACCTGGTGGTATCTATGGGTGATTATGCAGCATCAGGGGGATACTATATATCGAGTATGGCAGACAGTATTTTTGCGATGCCGAATACGATCACCGGGAGCATAGGGGTATTCAGTATGTTGTTCAGTATGGATAAGCTGATGAAAGACAAACTGGGGGTAACTTTTGACGGCGTAAAGAATGCACCGTATGCTGATGTGCCCACCACCACAAGGCCGCTTACTCCGGTAGAGGCGCTGCGGATGCAAAGTTCTGTAGATACTATTTACAGCCTGTTTAAAAATCACGTAGCAACGGGCAGAAGGCTGTCTGCAGCTGATGTGGACTCGATAGCCCAGGGCAGGGTATGGACGGGAGCAGACGCATTGGGCATAGGGCTGGTAGACAGGCTTGGCGGCCTGGATATGGCAGTGGCCTGCGCAGCGGGTCTGGCAGGGGTTACTGACTATAAAGTTGTGACCTATCCGGAACCATCTGATAAACTGGAGGAACTAATGCGTAGATTCAAAAATAATACGGAGTCGAGCATGGCAGTAAAAGCGGCTATAAAAGAAGAAATGGGCGACGGATATGAATGGTACGAGAAGATACAGGACCTGAGAAAGATAAATGGTAAAGCTATGATGCTGATGCCATACGTGCCAAAGATAAACTAAACCATACTCCGAAATGTCGAGCAAAAGACCTGTTATTCTCATTACCAATGACGATGGTATTACCTCTCCCGGTATACGTGCACTGGTAGAGGCTGTTAAAGACCTGGGGCAGGTGATAGTGGTAGCGCCGGATAGCCCGCAATCGGGTATGGGACATGCGATAACTATAGGTGACCCGCTGCGGCTGAATAAGGTAGACATGTTTGACGGGATAGACTCCTGGCAGTGCAGCGGCACGCCAGCCGACTGTGTGAAGCTGGCAAGAGACAAGATACTCCATGCGAAGCCTGATCTCTGTCTGAGCGGCATTAACCATGGCGCCAACCATTCCATAAATGTTATTTATTCCGGCACCATGAGCGCGGCGATGGAAGCGGCTATAGAAGGCGTGCCATCTATAGGTATATCTTCCCTGGACTATAAATTTGAAGCTGACTTTACAGTGGCAAAAATGGTAGTACGGGATCTTGCGGGGCGTATGCTTGCAGCGCCTATGCCGGAACATCTGCTGCTAAATGTGAACATACCCATAACTACACCAGCAACATTTAAAGGGGTAAAGATATGCCGCCAGGCATACGCAAAATGGGCGGAGGAATTTGAGCACCGGGTAGACCCAAGAGGCAAGGACTATTACTGGATGACAGGCAAATTTATAAACATGGACAAAGAAGCGGGCACAGATGTAGAAGCGCTGAAAGAGGGGTATGCATCGGTAGTGCCGATAAGAATAGACTTTACAGATATGGAGATGAAAAAATGGCTGGAACAGCAATGGCAGTTCTGATTCAAGCAGTACTTTCAATTATTAAAAGCAGTTAGATAAATGGTTTATAAAGTTATAGGCTTGATGTCCGGCAGTTCGCTTGACGGGCTGGATATAGTGCATGTGAAGCTGGAAGAAGTAAGAGGCAAGTGGACATATGAAATACTGACCGGGGAATGTCTTCCATATAGCGATGAATGGGTAGCACGGCTAAGGCATGCTGCAGATAGTAGCACGCGCGATTTCCTGAAATTGCATACAGCATATGGAAGATACCTTGGGGAACAGATCAATGAATTTATTACAAAATATAACCTGGGACACCACGTACATTTTATTTCCTCCCACGGACATACTGTTTTTCATGAACCTGAAAACAGTACTACCTGCCAGATAGGAGATGGAGCAGCGATAGCAGCGATATGCGGCTTGCCGGTGATCAGTGATTTGCGGGCTATGGACGTGGCGCTGGGTGGGCAGGGAGCGCCTATAGTGCCTATAGGCGACAGGCTGTTGTTTGGCGGGTATGATTACCTGCTGAACATCGGTGGTATAGCCAACATTACTATACAGGGCGACTCGCCACTGGCATTTGATATATGCCCGGCCAATCAAATTCTGAATGCGCTTGCTGAACAGGAAAGACAGCAGATGGATAAAGGTGGCGTTATGGCTGCACAGGGAAACCTGCTGATAGATGTGCTGGATGAACTCAATGATGGCGCTTATTACCGACTACAGCCGCCGAAGTCTCTGAGCAATGAAGCGGCCCGCGACCTCGTATTCCCTAAACTGCTGGAAAGCGAACACAACACGTACGACTTGCTGCACACGGCCACCCGGCATATAGCGGAGCAGGTAGCGGAAGCAATAAAGAAAAATCCAAACGGTAAAGGACAATCAACACTGTTAGCTACCGGTGGCGGAGCGTTCAATACTTTTCTGATAGCGCAGATACAGGAGTTACTGACCCCATATAATGTAACTGTGATAGTGCCTGACGCTAATGTAGTGAAGTATAAAGAAGCATTGGTAATGGCGCTGATAGGCGCGCTGAGGTGGCGTGAAGAAGTAAATGTACTCAGCAGCGTAACAGGAGCCAGTCGTGATAGCGTAGGCGGGGCGCTTTGGCTGGGTTAACGCTAATATTGCCCTGTACCCAGCATGACCAATGTGCAGGCTTCCAGTACATCAATACCTTCTATTGCGGCTATACGCTCCAGGTCTTCGTTTTCAGCACCGGGATTAAATATTATGCGGCGGGGTTTTAACGACAGAATGTAATCGTAATAAGGCACCTGGTGGTCGGGATTGAGATATAGAGTAACCGTATCGATATCATCACTCTTCACCTGTTCTGTTTGTATCTCTACACCGCTTACCTCGCCTGCTTTTTTACCAATAGCCACAACACTATGCTTTTTGCTGAGCAGCGTGAGTATAGCTTTATTACTGTACCTGGCAGGATTTTCAGACGCACCTAATACCAGTGTTTTATTTTTCATACCATTGACGGCTTTAAAATCATGCCAGAAATTCTATAACGATAGTGCCACCATTTCGGCAATGTCCAGCACTTTAACTGAATCTTCCTTTTCTTTGTTCTTTACGCCATCTGTAAGCATGGTCATACAGAAGGGGCAATTTGAGGCAATGATCGTTGCCCCGGTTTCCATGGCTTGCTCGGCCCTGTCGAAGTTGACGCGCGTGGTACCTGCCTCTTCCTCTTTGAACATTTGCGCGCCGCCTGCGCCGCAACACATACCATTGCTGCGGCAGCGTTTCATTTCTACCAGTTCGGTATCAAAAGCCTGCAGCACTTCTCTTGGCGCCTCATATATGCCATTGCCCCGGCCCAGGTAGCAGCTGTCATGGTAGGTTATTTTTTTGCCCTTGAATGCGCCACCGTCTTTCAGCTTTACTTTCCCATCGTTTATGAGTTGCTGCAAAAAGGTGGTGTGGTGCATTACCTCATATGTACCACCGAGGGCAGGGTATTCATTCTTAAAGATGTTGAAGCAATGGGGGCAAATCGTTACCACCTTCTGTATCCCATAGCCATTGAGGGTATGGATATTGTTGTATGCCATCATCTGGAAGAGGAATTCATTACCGGCCCTGCGGGCAGGGTCGCCGGTACACATTTCTTCTTTACCGAGTATGGCAAACTTTATTCCTACTTTATCGAGTATTTGCGCAAACGCCTTAGTGATGCGCTGGGCGCGCTGATCGAAGCTGCCCGCGCAACCTACCCAAAATAAAATTTCAGGTGTTTCCCCACTTGCCGCAAATTCCGCCATGCTCTTTATTGGCATATAGTTTCTGTTTTTCTTTTTAGCAATATCAACTTTTCTTTTTGCCCCCGGATGTTTAATCTCTAAGCGACATCCTGTGTCCACGCATCCCTGTCATCTGGACTGAACTTCCATGGTGCCATGTTATTCTCAATATTGCCAAACATCAGGTTCCATTCCTGGGGTGCATTACTGTCTTCCATTACCAGGTTGCGGCGCAGTTGCATGATAATGGACAAAGGATCAATAGTAACCGGGCAGGCTTCCACGCACGCCTGGCAGGTAGTGCAGGCGCGTAGTTCCTCTACGGTTATATAATCGTTCAGCAGAGACTTTCCATCATCTTTGAACTCCTTATTTATGTCAATGTTCTTACCTACTTCTTCCAGCCGGTCGCGGGTATCCATCATTATCTTTCGTGGAGACAGCTTTTTTCCGGTCATATTTGCCGGGCAGGCATCGGTGCATCGTCCACATTCTGTGCAGGAGTAGGCGTCAAGCAGGTTCTTCCAGCTAAGGTCGGTCACATCTTTTGCACCAAAGCGTTTATGTTCGGGTTCTGCTCCAATTGCTGCCGGGGCTTTATCGGGCTCCATCATATACAGTACCTCATTCTGTATCTCCGGCATATTGGAGGCCTCGCCCTGCGGTATTAGTTTTGAATAATAAGCATTTGGGAAGGCGAGAATAATATGGAAGTGCTTGGAGTAGGGGAGGTAGTTGAGGAAAAAGAAGACACCGATGATATGCAGCCACCAGCAGGTGCGTTCTATACCAATAAGCGATGACACGGACATCCCGGAAAATGCGCTTTTGAAATGGTGCGTGACCCAGAATGGTACCGTAACAATGTAATGTTCTGCACCGGGCTGTCCCTGGAGCGTCTGGTCGGCTGTGTTCATGATGAGGAACAGGCTCATGAGTATGACCTCCGTAATGAGGATGAGGTTGGCATCCTCGCGTGGCCAGCCTTTTAATTCGGGCATATTCAGCCGGCGTACCTTCAGTATGTTTCTCCGTACCAGGAATATGAGGCATGATACCAGCACCAGCACAGCAAGCACCTCAAAGAAACCAATAAGCACAGCATACAGCCCGCCCAATACAGGCGCAAATAAGCGATGCACGCCCAGTATGCCATCGAGAAATATCTCCAGTATCTCTGCATTGATAATGATAAACCCCGCATATACGGCAAGGTGGAGCAGGGCGGGAATGGGTTTCTTGAACATCTTTTTCTGACCCAGTGCCAGTAAAGTCATGTTTTTCCAGCGCTGGCCTTTATTGTCACTAAGGTCTTCCTTGCGGCCCAGCATTATATTACGCCGCATAGCCGTCACCTTTTTGGTAAACATGTAAATGGCGGCGATAGCGGTAATAATAAACAATATCTGTTGTGCTACATGCATCAGCGGGCTAATTTGCCCCCGAAATTAATGGCTTTTGCGGGAAAAACATAGTTATAGCAGCTTATTGTGGCTTTAACAAGAAATTGTTTGGGTGTATATAGGGCAAATGCGCAAAATGTCACTAAATTTATTCCACTATTTTGTCAATACCTTAATGATGATCAGGAAGATGGTAAAAAAAATATTTGGCCCATTGGTGATGTTCCTACTGCTTTTTGGAGGCGGAAAGGCATTTTCACAGGAAGTGTCTGAGCAGAATATGGAGCGGCTGCACACCATGGAAGATTCATTGGTAACCACGGCAGATTCTATGTACAATGCTTTTCTTCCCGATACGCATCTTTTTTACTCTGAACGTTTTGTGAAGCAATTGATCCATGCGCTTAAGATCCCCAATTCATATTATTATCCTTTTGAGAAGCTGAAAGAAAAGATAAATATCATAGCCTCGCCTGATAACGCATTCCGCATGTTTAACTGGGAGATCACTGCCTCTAACATTCTGAAACGGTATTATGGCGCTATACAGATGCCCGATGAAAAACTGAAGCTCTATGGCTTGCAGGACTATGCAGAGCAAATGGGCAAGGGAGCCGAAGACAGCATTGTGACCAGGGGGAAATGGTTTGGCGCAATCGTGTACCGCATCATACCCCACGAGGTGGAAGGGCATACAGTGTATACGCTTTTCGGGCTGAACATGTCGAGCCCGCTCAGTAACCGTAAGGTGCTGGACCCGATGACCATCAATGAGAATGGTGTAACGTTTGGCGCCCCTATCTTTGGCGTTGTGTCAGAGAATTTCCCACGTGAACGCATCAACAGGTTCATACTGGAATATAAAAAAGGAGTGCAGGCTGGTATGAACTGGGATGAAGAACGCAAACTGATTATTTTTGATAAGCTGGTATCACAGGGCAATGATCCACATCGTAAGTATACATATGTGCCCAGCGGCCAGTACGATGGCTTTAAATGGGATAATGAGATGTGGAACTACAAGACCGACCTGATACCGGTGACCATATTGAAGGACGGAGAAGCTCCCGGCGACCCTACTACCAAGTAAATCTGCAGGAATAGCGATATTTTCTTTACTTTTGCACACTTTTTAAGCTGAGTACGGCCCGGTAGCTGGATAACACCAGTTATGTGCGATCGGGGATAGGAAAAGAGTTGATTAAAACGAAATGGGCAGGTATCCAGTCTGCACAGTAAGTATAAAACAGGCCCGGTAGCTCAGCTGGATAGAGCACCAGCCTTCTAAGCTGGGGGTCATTGGTTCGAATCCAATCCGGGTCACAGAAGTAAAAGTCTTGATAGTATTCACTTTCAAGACTTTTTTTGTTTTTGTACGGGAGTAGATTAACCAAACTCCGCACATTTTATGATGATTTTGCCTGGTAACTGCGCAAAAAAACTACGAAGATCACCGGTGACAATACTTAGACCACAAATCACACTAGGTATTATTGAATTAAATAACGATTACGAGCTATATGTTTATTTTGAAAGGTAGCCTACTTTAAATTGTTGAATTCTGATTGCAGCATGCCATAATGAACAGAGTTGCGGTATTCGCCATTAAAAAGAAAGTCTTCAATGAAATGAGCCTCCTGTCTAAAACCTGCCTGCTCCAATAGTTTGGCCGACGCAATATTGTGTGCATCTATTATAGCGGCTACCGTATGTAATCCCATATCTCCAAAGCCGTAGGTTAGTACCGCCCTCAAGGCCTCACGGGTAATACCTTTCCTATGCCACGACCGGGTAAGTGAGTAGCCCACCTCGGCGCGATTGTGATCCGGATCTGTGGCAACATAACCTATCATTCCAATCACCTCGCCAGTTTCTTTCCATTCTATTGCCCAATTAATACGTTCACCCTTTTCAGTATTGTCATTAACAAGAGTTATGAGGGCCTCCACATCTGCAACACTGGTAGCCAGCGGGCGCGGTATATAACGCATTACTTCAGGGTCTGAGCGCATCTTGAACATATCGGCGGCATCACTTAATTCGGGTCTACGTAATCGAAGACGTTGCGTATCCAACTCGGGAAATGGATGGAAATTATAAGACATAACAAAGAGCAGTTTGTAAGAAAATGTTGATATTGATCAGCTTTCAAAGATAGAATATCGAAAGGTTTATTCAGTTAGCAGGGTTGCCAAAAGTCAAAAATGAAAATCATGCAAGGTCCCGGCGACACAAACAAACAGGATGACTACTGGCAGGTAGTGGTAGTGGTATAGGATGTACCTGCTACAATGGTATTCCCTGTATTGGCCTTTATATAAGCCTGCTGGAAAGAATCAATGCAGATAACAGTATCTTTCTGAGAGGCGATAAAAGGGATCTTGGCGTAGTTGTTGACACCCTCAACGACAGTGTTGCATCTGTGGCAGTAAGATGGCTGCCTGTTGCAGGACGGGGCCACTATTAATAACAGTACAATTGCCAGGGTATATCGCATATTTAGTGCAGCTTATGTAACAACTCCTGATAAAGGTACACAACTCAGTGAAAATGGCAGCGTTGCAGGTACACCACCGGCGATACCAGGCACCTGATAAAGGTACACAACTCAGTGAAAATGGCAGCGGCTAACTTGCTGACCTCGTTAGCGATCACGGGCGAAGGTGGTACTCTTCAATCTTTCGGTAGAGGGTAGCGAGTCCTATGTCCATAAGACGGGCTGCCTCTGCCTTATTGCCGCCGGTATACTTCAATACCTTCTGAATGTGCAGCTTCTCGATAGTGGCGAGGTGAAAGGCTGTTTGTACGCTCTCCGAACTGAGGGCGATCTGCTGCAATTCGTAGGGGAGGCTATTGACAGTAAGTATGTTGCTATCTTCCAGAATAACTGCCCGCTCTATTACGTTCCTGAGTTCACGTACGTTGCCCGGCCACGTATAGCCCATCAACACCCTGGCTGCATCGCCTGAAATGCTTTCGAGCTGCTTATTAGTCTTGGCTGCGAATGCTTGCAGGTAATGCTCTGCAAGCGGTAATATATCCTCCTTCCGTTCCTTCAAAGAGGGAAGGGGAATGGTGAATACCGCTATGCGATAAAACAGGTCACTTCTGAAACGCCCGTCCTCAATCTCTTTGCGCAGGTCGCGGTTGGTGGCGGCAACCAGGCGTATAGTTGCTGTACGTTGGGTGGCATCGCCAACACGGTAATAAGTGCCATTCTCGAGGAAGCGCAACAACTTGGGTTGCAGATCGAGCGGCATTTCGCCAATCTCGTCGAGAAAGAGGGTACCTCCATTGGCTTCATCTACTAAGCCTTTGGCATCTTTCGCGGCGCCAGTAAAAGCACCTGCTTTATGCCCGAACAATTCACTCTCAATCAGGTCTTTACTTAACGCGCTACAGTTGAATGCAACAAAGGGAGCATTGCTCTGTGCGCCGGCATAATGTATGGCCTGGGCAAATACTTCTTTACCGGTGCCGGTTTCACCGGTGAGCAATACCGGTGCTGCGGCAGGCGCTACTTTCCGGGCGAGGGCAATGGCTGAAAGTATAGCAGGACTGTTGCCACTAATGGAGCCGAAGCCATATTTCTTAGTCAACTGGCCTTCCAGCCGGGTCACTTTTTTCTGCAAACTGACCTTATCAACGACCCTGCTTAATAGCGGAATTATCTTATCGTTGTCATCACCTTTCACGAGGTAATCGAATGCACCATTCTTAATGGCCTGTACGCCATCAGGGATATTGCCAAAAGCTGTGAGCAAGATCACCTCCTTGCCGGGGTACTTATCCTTCACCAGTTTAGTGAAGTCAACACCATTGCCATCGGGTAGCTTTACATCACAGAGTATAATGTCTACCGGCAGGGTATCGAGCACCTTCATGCCGGCACCGAGTGTGGGCGCATCTGTAACATTATACCCTTCGAGGGATATAATGCGTTTGAGCAGGCTGCGGAGTTTTTCCTCATCATCAATGATGAGTATGTTTACAGACATCGGCTAAGATATAAGGCTGCAAAGCTATGAATTGGCAGCATGTTTCGGTACATCATTTTAATATCGTCACTTTTTCGCGGTATACATTACCCCCGGAGGCTACCTTCATTATATAACTTCCCGGTGGCAGGTTTGAGGCGTCAACGGTGAGCGTTGAACGATTACTTTTGTCGAATACTTGCTGAGCAACCACACGTCCTGTCATATCTGTAAGTGTGACCTCTGCGCTATTACCGAGACCGGGAACATCTATATAAAACAGGGCTTCAGAAGGATTAGGGTATACTTTAAAACCGGCTGCCAGCGGCGGAGTATTGACTGCTGTCTGGCAGAGAGAAGGATCGTTGATTGTAACAATGACAACCGCTCTTGAAGAGAAGCAGGTATTAGCAACCGTATATGTAACAGCAGCAGTGCCGGCGCTAATAGCTGTGACAACTCCGTTGGTAACAGAAACATTTCCGTTAGAACAACTCCAGGAACCACCTGAAACAGTTGAAGTAAGCAGGATCGTATCGCTGGGGCACAGGGTATCATAAAAACGGCCAAGCGAGCCAGCAGATACGAAATCGAGTACATCAACGACTTTGGTGGTATGGGCGGTATTACAACTGCCAATCACTGTATAGCTGATAATGGCGGTACCACCGAGATTACCCGTAACATCTCCAAAGGAAGAAATTGATGCAACCGATATATTGCTACTGTTCCAGGCTCCGCCGGTAATGGCATCTGACTCTGTGACAGTGGCGCCATAGCATACTGTATCAGGCCCGGTGATAGCACTGACTGTAGTGAGCGGAAGGACTGTGACCGTATGTGTGCTTAGAGAACTACCAGTGCCGCATGCATAAGGTACTGTATAGCTGATAACATCGGTACCAGCGGCAACCCCTGTAACAATGCCCCCGCTGCCGACTGTAGCTATGCCAGGGCTGCTGCTGTTCCATGCGCCGCCGGAAGCAGTGTCTGATAATGCAATAGTGGCGCCCGGACAAACTGCCGAAGCGCCAGTGACCGGCCCGTCTGTGCGGTAGCAGAAATTATACTTAGCCACAAAAAAGCTGGCGCTACCAGTGGTGCTCACAATAGTCTTAGGGCCAAAAGCAATGGAGGGGCTGAGGAAAGACCCGGTAATAAAAGGATTGTCGGCAGTGTCTGTAGCTACCGAATAGGCGGATTCGCCATTATTTCCGCCGTTGCTGATGCCCCACAACGCTGTACCTGACGGATCGAACTTAGCTATGAAAATATCATCATAGAAACATGTAGCCAGGTAGTTGGTGAGCACAACAGACCCGAAGGTAATGGTATGACTGTTGTAGCCGCCGGATATGAGAACATTGTTGTGACGGTCGACACAAACGCCGTATCCATAATCATGACAGGTGCCGGCGCCAGTTAATGCCCACAATGCATTGCCTGACGGGTCGTATTTTGCCAGGAATACAGCATTGTTTCCTCCATTTAAGACCAAGTGGCCGTTAAACGTTAAGTTAGAACTGTACATAGTGCCGGTGATATAGGCATTGCCCGAGGTATCAGCCGCTACGCCATTTGCTACATCGCCACCTGTATTGCCTACGCCTTTTGCCCACTGTGCATTGCCTGATGAATCGTACTTAGCAATGTAGAGGTCGCTGCCGGAGCTGGCGACGCGAGTAATACTATAGGTGCCGAATGTGGCAGTGGCGCCGGTGAAACTACCCGCGATAAATACATTCCCCGACTTATCTACGCTGACTGCATTAGCAGGGTCGCTGCCTACACCACCGGAAGTGCGGACCCATTTCACATTACCGTTCGAGTCGAGCTTGATGAGAAACATGTCTTGTCCGCCGGCATTGGTATACGTAGTGCCGCCTATGACCATAGCAGTGCTCTGGAAATAACCGGTAACGTATACATTGCCCCAGGTATCGGTAGCAACTCCAGTAGCGACATCGTAATCAGACCCGCCAAAATTCTTTGCCCAAAGTGCATTTCCGGCGCTATCGAACCGGGCTACGAAAATGTCGCTGAGATAGGAGAAGGAATCCGTATTGACGAGCGTAGTGGTATCGAATGTGAGCGTAGGGCTATTGAAGTAGCCACCGACATATACCTGTTCAAATTTATTGACAGCAACAGAATTGGCGCCATCGTCACCGTTCCTGCCAAAACTGCGTGCCCACATCAGCACATTGCCTGCATTATTGAACTTGGAGATAAATATGTCGTTTGCTCCGGCGTTGTACAACCCTGTCGGTCCGAAAAAAAGCGGTGTTTTTTCAAACAAGCCCACCTGGTAGGTATTGGCTGCTGCATCAGTGGCTATGCTTTGTCCGCTGGCGCCATAGGTGCAGCTACCTTCATTGGCCCACTCCCATGACTGCGCATGGGCAGCACCTACAAATAGAAACGTAAGCAGGAAAAAATGTACGATTTTTTTCATGGTGCAAATTTACGGCTGTTGGCGAGTGGAAAATCTAATATCAACCGAAAATGCGGAATTATGACATTTTTATAACTTATCTGAAATTGTACCTTGGGAAAGTGTGTACAATTCTTTTATTTCCTTGTAAAAATAATAAACTATTGATTTTCAATGTTCTATTCTGGACAGAGGTAATAAAAGTGAACAAAAAGTGTACAGAAACTGGACAAAAAGTGTACAATAAGTGAACCCACCTACGCAAAAACAGCTTCGGTCGGTAGGCAAAAGATGAACAAAAGTTGTACAGAAACTGGACAAAAGGTTTACAAAAAGTGTACCCACCTACGTAAAAATAGCTTCGGTCGGCAGGCAAAAACTGAACAAAAGCTGTACACTTTTTTACGGGGCTCCTTCTGGCCTCTAAAAAGGAGGGCGCCAAATTGACACCCAAAGCCCGGATATATTATGCTGCAAAAACCTTGCCAGATTTGGTGAAAATGACAAGTGAGCGGATATTTATTATTGAATTATGCGAATGCAGGCGATGAGTGTTAAATATAAACTGCTTTCAAATATTATTATATCATGCTTCAACAAAGTACATCCGCATCTTGCCCTTGTGCTTGGCATCTATTTCGCCACGATCTGTGAAGGTGAAGCGGCCCTGTACGATCTCGTAGGATTCATGCGAAATATTGATCTTGCCAGACTCGCCGTACTGCTCCATACGCGCAGCAATGTTCACGGTATCGCCCCAGATGTCGTAGGCGAATTTGGTGGCACCCACTATGCCAGCGACTACCGTACCTGAATTGATACCGATGCGTATACCGAACGTTCGGTCGCCCATTTGCTGCCTGCGGGCAACCATAAAGTTCCTGATCTCAATGGCTGCTTTAATGACATCTGCACAATGATCGGCATTAGGCTGGGGGAGGCCGGAGGCGATCATGTAGGCATCGCCGACGGTCTTTATCTTTTCTATGTTGTACTTGGAGATAATCTTATCGAATGCGGTGAAGCAGGTGTGCAGTTCTGCAACGAGTTCCTTTGGTGTGAAGTTCTCTGCGGCGGCGGTGAAGTTGATAAAATCGGTGAAGAGCACGGTGACGTTATCAAACAGCTTGGCCTCTACATCGCCTTTGCTGATCAATTCTTTCGCTACTTCTTCCGGCAGGATATTGAGGAGCAACTGCTCTGATACCTGCTTCTCGCGTATCACTTCTTCGCTGGCATTGCTGATGGCAATGTTTGCCTTCTTCTGATGCATGTAGCTGCGGTATACGAAGAACGTAAGCAGCAATACCATAGCCAGCCCGGCATAACCTGTGAGTGTATACACTTGCTGCTTCTGCATCTTCAGGCCGTATTCACCGGCCTGCTTCAGGCTATCCTGGCTATAGGCGGACTGGAGGTCGATACGTGTGATCTCATTGGCACGGGCGAGGTTGTACAGGCTGTCTTTGATGGTGACAAACTGCCGGTAGGCTGTGAGCGCAAGGCCGGGTTCCTTCATGAGGTCGTACACCTTGCTGAGCGCTTCAAGGGCGTCTTTCTCCAGATCCAATGAGCCGTCTTTTTCACATAGCGCTATCGCTTTCTTCAGATAATCTACGGCTTCGGCATACTTGCCTTGCCGGGTGTATATCATGCCGAGGGTAATGTAGTTCTTGGGCAGGTACTGGGTGACACCGCTTGAATCTGCGAGTTTCAGTGATCGCTGCGCATAATCAACAGCTGTGGGTATATCGCCTTTTTCGAGAAAGGTCTCGGCGAGTTGATCCAGTACGTTCGTTTCTTCGGCAACATTGTGGGCATCAATACACACCAGCAATGCGTTATCATAAAATTGGGCGGCTTTTACAAAATCTTCCTGGTATCTATATACCTTTGCTATACCGGTGAGCGCATATAATGCAAATGATTTGTCTTTTGTCTGCTCTGTTAATTTCAGAGCGGTATCATAATTTTTCAGCGCCTTATCAGATTCGCGCATGGCGAAATAAATATCGCCGATGGTAAAAAGGAGCCCGGTCATCTGCAAGGTGTCATATATGTCGCTATTTTTTTCTGATTTGATGATCTCGTTCAGTATTTTCAGAGAATTTTCGTAGCAGCCGATAGCATGCGGATAGTCGCCCACATTGGTGTACACTATACCCATGTTACTTAGTACTCCGAGCTCCATATTGAGGTCGGTTTTAAGCGATAGAGCCGCCCGGTAGTAATCTAACGCTTTGCTATATTGCTCAATATTTTTATATCCAAATGCGATACGGCACAATAACTCTGCCAGGGCAGGTTTATCATCAATTGTTTTTGCGATGGTGAGCGCAGCCTGATAGTACCTGATCGATCCTTCATAGTTCTTCCCGCATACCACATTAATAACTCCCAACTCCTGGTTGGCCATCATCATTCCTTTCTGCCATTTTGTATTTTCTGCCAATTGCAACGCATCGTTGGCATATTTCAATTTATGGAGCGTATCTGAGCAACTGACTGCATCAGATACTGCCAAAAGGGATTTTACTTTATCGGTATCTGTTTTTGCGGACAATGCCGCTTGTTTCAGAGAATCGACATGGGTTGCCTGAGCATAAGTACCAACGGAGAACAAGCAAATACACAAACTTGCAAACGTAGCCAGCAGGTATGCCCGATAAATTTGCAAGTTATTCATTTGTTAATATGGTAGTTTTTGAAAAATAAATATTTTCTTTACATTGTGCCGTATTGGTAATCAAAAGTAAAAATTTATAACCATAACGGACAAAAGATTTCGGTTAATCACTATTAAATAATAACAGACAAATTTTTTATGAAAAGGAAAAACTATGTATGGATAGTTACAGCACTTGCACTGCTGGGGTGCATTATATTGTACTGGAATCATGTGAGAGGCGTAAAAACAAACACAGAAGGTACAAATGGCCCAGCATTAAAGGAAGGAGCGAGTGTAACTCCAACAATGCTCACCTTTGGTAATACGCCTGCCGGAGGATGTATAGGAAAAGGTATCTGTAAGACATCATTAGTGAGCGACACAGGTAAGGGCATCTGGGTGGGCTGGACCGCGCTCAATACCACACAGGTGATCATGTACTTCAGCCTGAGCGCGTTAAAGAATATACAGAACAACCAGTGGCTTAATTTTCAGTCGCCATTTACGACCTATCCATTTGACTTTCCGTTTTCGCTGAATGATCCTGCGCTTAAATCGCAACTGACGGTGCCCACTGGCGCCATTATAACCACGACCAGCCCGAGCACATTTGGGGCAGCGGTGGGCGATACGATATTGGATACCATCACTTTCTCGGTGTCAAAAGCTGTGACGCTCAATGTTGTTTTTGGCGGCACAGGCTGTGATTTTACCCAGGATGGAATATGCACTATTTCTGCTATTCCTCCCGGTATGCCACCGCCACCACCGCCGCAGGGGCCTATACCGGTAGCAGTAACTTTTGCGCTGGAAAACGATAATGCAGGAAAGATACTCATGACCTTCAGCAGATCAAAGCTGGCGACTGCGCGACAAGGCGCTGAGCTGAATGCTTTTATGACCGGGCATTATGTTTTCAACGGCACATTTATGCTGGACCCGGGTATGTTCGGGCCACTGCTGTTGCCACCGGGCGCTATGATAAACCCGGGCAGCGGAAGTGGTGTATTTATGAATGGCGATACAGTGACAGATACGATCACGTATAGCATACCTGTGCACGGATAATGAGCGAAGCACAAAACAGGGATATATGATACAAACATTACCGACTATAAAATACACGCTGTGGGCCACCGAGAATAACGAAGTATACATGCCCGGCGCCGCACATAAAACGTGTACTTTTAATAAAACCGGAGCTTCCCAGCAAATGACCTTGTTTACCAATAACCAGGGCTTTGTAAGGATCTATGTACGCCCGTCGGGACCGAGTGACGAAATAGCTCATTTTCAACTGCAATATACCGTTGGGCAAACCATATACAACCAGCCTGTAGAGTTTATCATTGAGGCCCGGCCGCTACACAGATTCCCATTATCGGGAGTGGGAGAGCCGCCACTCTCCGAGTTGCTGGTACGTGGCGCCCTGAATGAGAAACAAATATTAGAACTGCCTGATGAAGCACTTTATGAGATGGGTTATCCGTTGCGCCCTGATATTCATGCCGCGCCCGGCGCCTATAAGATATGGCTGAAGGCAGTAACACAGCCTACAAAAATAGTAGCCCCGGACACTACCGAAAATCCCTCCATGAAATACCGGGCTGCGATACCCACAACAAACGGCAGTAGGAGTGGTTTCCTGATGGAGGGCCCGCTGAAAGAGAGTACCAGTAACTATGTGCTGGTAATGGGTACAATACAAGTGCCTACGGTAAGCACCGCAAACACAGATATTACATTTGCGTCGGCGTGGGTGGGCTTAGATAACTATCAAACTGACCTGGTGCAGGCAGGCATACAATTTGCCTGTGTAAACGTAGCGTTAGAGACGTTCACGCTGACGATCAGCGCCTATAATGCATGGACCGAATACTTAGCCACACAGCAGACAGCGATCATGATCGATAATTTCAACGTTGGGATAGGCGATGAGATATTTGTGCAGGTATGGATAGGAAATGCAGCGGTTAAACATGCAGGGAGACCGCCTACCTACCCACCGCCCAACCTAAATGGCGCCTACTGCATTTTCCACCTCGAAAATATCACGAATCCGCATGTGGTGACTATAGTTACTCCGCGTACATTGCTTGTGGGCGGAGTATGCGCCGAATGGATAGTGGAGCGGCCGCTGAACGTGGTGACAGGGGAGGTGTCTACGCCGCCCAACTTTACGCCGTTCAGTATTTCAGGAGCCTGTGTACAAAACACAGCGGGGGCAACGCTGCAATACCAGGCTGAATGCAATCTGCAAATAACAATGCAGGATGGGGCAGTAACCTATGCGAACGTGGCAGTAGTGGATAGCGAAACCATGGAGTTTTCGTATGGTGCGGCGGGGTAGAGGAGGAGAAAAGGCCGAAAAATGTACGGTAAATTATATTGTTTATCCAAAATTTTATATTTTGCCTGCCAAACACACTTATCTAAACAGAAATTTATGAGACTGAAAAACTTACTTATTGCCTTGTTTGTGCTGCTTTTATCGGCAGGGACAGCCACAACCACACAGGCACAAAGCCGTGATGACTATGAATACTACAAGATGCATCACCGCCGCTACTATGATGATGGGTATTACAGACGGCCATTTTTAGGGTTCCTGAATTTAGGGGGACGGGGCTATTACGCATATCACAGGGATATGTATGATTATGCAAGAGAAGACAGCGTGTTTAACAATATAAGCGCTAAGTACAAGCATACTTACCACGATTACGACCATAACGATGGTGATGGCTACTACCGTTACTACCATCATTACAACCGTTACTATTATGACCGTTATTATGATGATAACTTCAAGCCACAGGTAGACGATAATAAGTAGATAGTAGTTAGTAATTAGCAATACACACATTAAGTAACGGCATGGTGCAAACCTGCCGTTATTTTTTTGCCTTTATGGCAATGCTTACTGAGGCCTCATCGGACATAGTGAGGGTTTTGCCGCCGATGCCGAAATCGCTGCGCTTAATAACAAGACTGCCTTTAAAGTCGGCTTCTGTGCCGAGCTGGTCGAACTCGAAGGGTATCTCCATCTCTTTGGTGACGCCCTTGATGGTGACCTTGAACATGCCTGCATATTGCGCGCCTTTCTGATACAACTTTACAGACTTTATTTCTATCTGCTTGTACTTATCGGCATCGAAGTATTTTTCTTCTTTGAGGTCTTCATCGCGCTTACCAATGCCGGTGGTGAGGGTGGCTACGTCTACCGTTGCTGTCAGGGAACTTGCAGATAATTTGTCGGGGGAGAAGAGGAGTGTGCCCCGGAAGCCCTGGAACTTGCCGCTGACAGTAATACCTGCATTCTTTATTTTGAAGGATACATTGTATGTGACGGGTATCCATTTTTCCTGTGCGAAAACGCCTGTGGCGATGAGCAACAGGATGGCAACTAAACTTAGTTTCTTCATATTGGGATGAGTGAGGCTTGTTATTATAAATATGTAACAAAAATAATGCCGCAATTCTGGCGCGTCTTAAAAAAGGCAATACCCGTACCGTCTGAAAGTACAGGTATTGCTTTTCATCTATCCTCCGTTCTCCACTCTAAGTGAGTATATCAATAACTTAAGCTGTTACTGCTTCTTTCTCCTGTACGAACTCTACGTTAGCGCTGATATTCACATCTTCGCCCAGCATGATGGCGCCAGTTTCTGATACCATACCAAAGCTTACGCCGAAGTCTTTGCGGTTTACCTTGCCGGTAACTTCAAAGCCTGTACGGGTGTTGCCCCATGGATCCTGTATCTGGCCGCCGTGACTTACGTTCAAAGTCAATGGTTTGCTTACGCCACGCATAGTGAGTGTGCCGTGCAGCTTGTAAGCATCATCGCCGGTCTTCTCCAACTTATCGCCTTCGAATGTCAGCTGAGGGTGGTTTGCCGTATCGAAAAAATCACCAGTTTTCAGATGGCCGTCGCGCTGGTCATTGTTGGTGGTAATTGAGTTCACATCAGCAGTGAAATGTACCTTAGCTGTAGTTAAGTCATCGCCCTGTGTTTCTACAGATGCATTGAATGTTTTGAATGATCCGCTGACGTTAGAAACGACCAGGTGTCTTACTTTAAAGTGCACTTCTGAGTGCGTGGGGTCTAATGCCCATTTTATTGTTTTCATTTTTATTTGTTTTAAGTGGTTTTGAATATTTGTACTAAAAAAATTATCCTTTCTGGAATTCGCCGTTAGCTGTAAGTACGATCTCGTCGCTCACCATTGCATCGCCCATAGAAGAAGCGATGTTGAAGTCGGTGCGCTTGATCTTGCCGGTAAGCTTGAAACCAACATCTGGTTTCTTGGTCATTGGGTGAATAGCCGGGCCTTTGTATGAACCATCGAGCGTGATCTTCTTAGTTACGCCGTGCATGGTCAGATTGCCGGTAAGCACAAAGGTGTTATCGCCTGTCTTCCTTATAGTAGTGCTCTTGAAAGTGACAGTAGGGTTATTTGCCGCGTCAAAGAAATCGGGTGATTTGAGGTGGGTATCCCTTTGGTCGTTGTCGGTGAAGATGGAGTTGGTTTGCGCTGTCATAGAGAATACTGCGTCGCTGAAATCCGGCTTTTCGGAAGTTACTGTGGCGTCGAAGGTTTTGAAGTAGCCATCAACGTCGTTCACCTTTAAGTGAGTGACGGTAAAGCCGAGTCTTGAATGGGCTTTATCGAGGTTCCATGTTTGCGCATACATTGATGCGGTAGAGAGCATTACTGCGGTCAGGAGAATCGTTACTTTTTTCATTTGTTTTGTTTGTTTTGTGGTTTTTAATTATTGGTTGAGTTGTTTATGCCTGTATGTACAGCTATTTATTTTTATTGTTATTTATATTACTCTGATTATAAAAGTTAACAGTGTTAATGGTTTTGGTAAAAAAATTATTCCACCAGGCCTTTTAAGAAGCCGGTAATGAAATCAGCGAGTATCATTTTGTTCATTTGTTCTGACGTAAGCCCCATGTGTGAAACGGGAGGCGCCATCAGGTTGATGGATACCAGGCCGTGCAGCATAGACCAGAAAGAGTGAACTTTCATCCATGTATTCTCTTCTTTGGCAGGGCCATCCTTTATCATCAGGCCGATAGTAGTATGGAATACACCTATGAATGCGGTGAGCTCCGGTACACTGTTCAGGCTTTCGCAGGTGGGCATACCCAGTCCGTACATGAGCTGGTAGTACTCCTTGTTGTCAAAAGCGAAATCCCAATATGCAAAGGCAATCGCTTCTAATTGTTTTGAAGGGGTGTCTTGTGTTTCGCGGGCTTGTTTTACTTTATCGCCCAGCAATTTAAATCCCTGTCGGTTGAATTCAGATAGTATTGCTTCTTTATTTTCGAAATGGTCATACACCACAGGCACACTGTACTCGATGGCATCAGCTATCTTGCGGATAGACAACGACTGCCAGCCTTCCTCGTTGACCACCTTCCAGGCTGATTCGAGGATGCTCTCGCGTATCTCTTTTCTTTGTCTTTCTTTTCTTTCTACGATGCCCATGTTTGCTGTGTGTATTTTTACTAACAGCGTTAGCAAA
>JABDCE010000038.1 GCA_013288285.1 Bacteroidota bacterium | reverse complement strand
ACTTAAAAAATAAACAATATGAAAAACTTCGAAATCAAAAAAGAAATCTGGTTATGGTTGATCATTTTACTCCCGCTTGTGTACCTCTATTCTGTATGGAATACTTTACCTGAAACCGTGCCCACTCACTTCGGTATGGATGGACAACCCAATGGCTGGAGCGACAAGAGCACGCTGATATTCATTATTGCTGGTCTGGGCGTTGGTACATACATCCTATTTACTATCATTCCCGCAATAGACCCAAAAGGAAAGATAGAAAGCATGGGTGGCAAATACTTCCTGTTCAAACTATTTATGGTGCTTTTCATGAGCGCACTCAGCTTCATCATCATCCATTCCGCCGTTACAAAAACCATAGGGAATGGCAACTTGGTGTTTGTGATCATCGGGGCATTGTTCGCCTTTCTGGGCAACTATATGCAGACGATCAAACCGAATTACTTTCTCGGCATCCGCACGCCGTGGACGCTGGAGAGCGAGAACGTGTGGCGCAAAACGCACAAGCTGGGCGGCAAACTTTATTTCATCGCGGGGTTGTCTGCAATGATTTTGCCGTTCATTATGAAAGAGCATTTCCAGCAGGTCTTCCTGGGCATAATCCTTACTGCATCGCTCATACCTATTGTCTATTCGTTCATTGCGTTTAAGCAGGAGCAAAAGTCGGCGGTTTGAATCACTGTCTTATAACGTCAGTAGACCGAATTTATAAAGCGTGTTTACCGGCTTGTTGTCCCAGAAAAGCTCGAAGTCGTCGAGGCCGGCGGCTTCGTAGCTTTCCTTCACCTCCTGCATGGTCCAGGTCTTTATGTGATCTACGGAAAGCTGCTCCAGTATTGCCGCTAACCAGGCACCTTGCTGCACGTCTACTTTAATATTTATAGTTCCCCTACGGCCCTGGAAAGTGAGTGAACACATCTCCCACTGGCTGCCTTTCTTTGACTTGACAAATACCTCTGCCGTGGGTTTGCTACCCAGCCAAACAACCTTGGCTGTAGGCTTCACGGCACTATACTCTTCTTCATTGAGTATAGTCTTTATGTATCCCGGATCAACTTTGGTCTTAGGAATCTTCACGTCAAACCATTTCTGCAACGGATGATCGAAGCAGGCGCCATGCATGTAGTTGAGCAATGACTTCTTCAGTCCAGCAGAGAAGGTCTCATGATCCGCTCCCGTAGGGTCGATATGCACGATGTCGTTATTGGCGAAAGTGCCGGTTACCTCCGTCTCCTTCTTCACCCCGAACAGCGCAGGGTTCAAGCCCACCGGGCTATGGGCAGTCATGGCGAACTGGTGCCAGAAAGCCGACTGCAAGATACCTGCTTCAAACATCTGGCGTACCATCTCCAGCGAATCGATGGTCTCTTGTGCAGTCTGGGTGGGGAAACCATACATGAGGTAAGCATGCACCATGATACCCGCTTCGGTAAAATGTTTGTTCACCCTGGCCACCTGTGCCACTGTTATCCCCTTCTGTATCAGTGCCAGCAACCGGTCTGACGCCACCTCCAGTCCACCCGACACTGCGATGCAGCCGGATGTCTTCAGCAACAAACACAGATCACGGGTGAAGCTCTTCTCAAACCGTATGTTCGTCCACCAACTGATCTTGATCTTCCGCCGGATGATCTCCAATGCCAGCGCCCGCATTAACGCAGGCGGCGCAGCCTCATCAACAAAATGAAACCCAGTCTGCCCGGTCTGTTGTCTTATAGTTTCGATACGATCACAAAGCAACTGTGCCGCTATGGGTTCGTATATCCTGATATAATCAAGCGATATATCGCAGAACGTGCATTTACCCCAGTAGCAGCCATGCGCCATGGTGAGCTTATTCCATCGCCCATCGCTCCATAGGCTGTGCATAGGGTTCACCACTTCTATTGCCGATATGTACTTATCCAGCAACAGATCGCTGTAGTCAGGTGTACCTACATCGCCTTGCTTATAATCACCGCATGCGGCGTTATTAATATAGACTACCTGCCCGTTAACCAAAGCAAACGTCCGCTTCAACTCGCCAATAGACTTCTTCCCTTCGATATGCTGTAACAGGCACTCTACCGGCGCTTCGCCATCATCGAGGGTAATGAAATCAAAGAACTCAAATACCCGCGCATCAGACAATGATCGCAATTCAGTATTGGGGAAGCCGCCACCCATCACCACCTTCACCGCCGGGTAGTTCTTCCTGATCCACTGTGCGCAACGGAAGGAAGCATACAGATTGCCGGGGAATGGCACTGACACTGCTACCATTACCGGCTGAACCTCCGCCATCCGCTCTGCCAGTATATCCAGTAGCATCTTATCTATATAAGAGTAGTCGCGATGCAGGGCATCATACAGCTCGTCAAAGCTATTCGCACTTCGCCCCATACGCTCCGCATACCTACTGAAACCGAAATGAGGGTCTACACACTCGGTGATCAGATCGGCGAGGTCTTCGAGGTACATAGTAGCGAGGTGCTTGGCCTGATCCTGCAAGCCCATACTCCCGAACGCCCAAACCAGGTCATCAATCTGCGCAAAACGGGATGCCTCCGGCAGGAAATTCCGCTTGCTGATAAGATGTGCCAGCGTAGGGTCTCCGCCCTGCAGAAAGGTAATGACCGCGTCAATAGTACTAATATAGTCCTCCTTCAGCGCTACCATGCGAGCTGCATTCTCTGATAACCCCAGGTCTACACTTGCCACCTCAGCAAACAATGCCGACAACCCCTGCCGGGAGAACAGCGCCAGTGTTACCTCAATACCGAGGTCGGACTGAAAGGAGCTGATATGCCGGGTATTCAGGAACCCCTTCAGGTAAGCCGTGGCCGGATAAGGCGTATTCAGCTGCGTGAACGGAGGTGTGATCAAAAATACGGAGGCACTCAAATGAAGGATATTTACCCGCAAAAGTACCACAAATCAGCTATACAAGCACCTCAGCCATCTATCGCGCAACTCACAAAACTAATCTGCTCCGTATTTAGTACTTTCGTTGCTTAACCAAAAAACAAGATGGCAACAACGAGAATTACCATTAACAGCAACGGCTCTACCAAAGTAGAGGGTGACTTTGAGATCGTAGACAAGAGCGGCACCGCATACGACCTCGCGGGCAGAACAATAGTATCGCTATGCCGCTGCGGGCTGTCGCAAAACAAACCCTTCTGTGATGGTTCTCACAAAGGCCACTTCGAGCATGAGGCCGTAGCCTTCAACCTGCCGCCAAAGAAAGAAGCCTGAGCTTAACTCAACTCTTAATTCATCACACCCCTCAAACACACATTATGGCTGAACAATCAGTACCCGCCTCGCTGGAAGAGCTGAAAAAGCTACGCAAATCGCCTCTGAAAGCGGTGATCGAAAAGCGGCATAAGATAACCGGTATCAACAAGCTGGCTCTGTGGATCACTGACCATGTGGGTAGCATGGGGTTCTTCCTCATCATCTTCGGCTGGACGGTTATCTGGCTGGGCTGGAACATCTGTGGCCCGCAAGCACTACGCTTCGATCCATACCCGGCCTTCGTATTATGGCTGTTCATCTCGAATATGATCCAACTGTTCCTGATGCCGCTGATCATGATAGGGCAGAACCTGCAATCGCAACATGCGGACGCGCGGGCTGAAGCAGATTTTGAGATCAACAAACAGGCAGAGCGCGAGATAGAAACCATACTGCAACACCTGGAAAACCAGAACCAACTGATACTACAGATACTGAGTAAGATAGAGCAGAAGCAAGGTTAGGAACGATGACATTCCTTAATTATGACGCCAGCCCGTCTTATCCTTATCGGCACCACCCCTGATGAGGTTAATGACCAGCATAATGATCATAGCTGATACTGTGGCGCAGATGATATAGTTCAAAAGAACGTACTGGGTAAGGTAGTGATGGTATGGCTTCAGCAGCTTGTTACCCACAATACAGCCTACGAGGCCAATGATGACTGTAGCGAACATACCAAAGCCCCTGCCCGGCAATATCATCTGCGCAACAAGGCCGGAGACCGCTCCGATAAAAAGCGTTATCAGCAGGGTTTCATTCGCAGTGATGAAGCCATGTACATAGTACCATAAGGTATTGAGAAGGATGGGGTGCATGCAAATATTTGAACAAAAGTATAAAAAATATGCTTAGTGTGGATGGAGCAAGCTATGTAGCTATATCGCAACACCCTGTATCATCAATACGGACCTTACGGACTCCTCTTTAAGGTGAAGAAACCGCTTCCGCTCCTCATCGTTCTTAAACCGGTCAAAGTCCTGCTGGGATGGGAAACTGACGAGGTGTACTTCGTATGGGCACTCTGCGTCCGCATAAATGACGCTGTCTGCAGCGGGCCTTATACGTAGCTCCAACCTGCCGTTGTAGCGGGCGATGGCCGGAATGGCCACATTCTCAAACAAATCGAATACCTGTTCTTTGCCGTCCAGAATGTAAATAAGCTGCGTGATGTATATCATAGTCATGTATTTACTGCCCTAAATATAATTGATACCAACCAATAGTGTTTTTAGCCCCAAATAGAATAACGCTACCTTTACCTATATATAGCGTGTTATGACCTTTGAAGAACTAAATTTAAATACCCCATTACTTGATGCACTGAACGACCTGGGGTATACCACCCCTACTACCATACAGAGCCGCGCCTTCGCGGTGGTGATGTCGGGCAGGGATGTGTGCGGCATAGCCCAGACCGGTACGGGTAAGACATTTGCCTACCTGCTCCCCTGCCTGCGCCAACTGAAGTATTCCAAAGAACGTATACCCCAAATACTGATCATAGTGCCGACCAGGGAACTGGTGGTGCAGGTGGTAGCTGCGGTAAAACAACTGACTACCTACATGACCGTGGAAGTAACCGGCGTATACGGCGGCGTGCCTATGAAACCACAACGCGACGCCGTAGAAAACGGCATGGATATAGTAGTGGCCACACCCGGCAGGCTGCTGGACCTTGTCTATGACGGCTCCCTGCGCCTGAAGAGCATCAAGAGGCTGGTGATAGACGAGGTAGACGAAATGTTCAACCTTGGCTTCCGGACGCAGCTCAATAATGTGCTGGACCTGCTGCCTGCGAAACGCCAGAACATCATGTTCTCTGCCACGATCACCGATGAGGTAGAGGTGCTTATAGCCCGACACTCTGACAACCCGGTAAGGGTAGAAGCTGCACCAACAGGCACCCCACTTGACAACATCAACCAGACGGCCTACCACGTACCTAACTTTCACACGAAGGTGAACCTGCTGGAACTACTGCTGAACACAAATACCGACATGAGCAAAGTGCTGATATTTGTAGCCACCAAGCGCATGGCAGATGACCTGTACGAAGAACTGGAACCTAAATTCCCCGGACAGACCGGCGTGATACACAGCAATAAAGAACAGAACCACCGGTTCAATACGGTCAACCAGTTCCAGGCAGGCAACTACAGGTTCATCATAGCTACCGACATCATAGCCCGCGGACTGGACATAGCCGAGGTGACGCACGTGATCAACTTTGACACGCCCGAAGTGCCAGAGAACTATATACACCGCATAGGTCGTACAGGCAGAGCCGACAAGAAGGGCATAGCTATCTCCTTTATCACCGAAAAAGAGCAGGCCAACCAAGCCAAGATAGAAGCCCTGATGAACTACCAGATACCGATGCTGCCATTGCCCGAGGACCTGAAAATATCTGACGTGCTGACCGAGGATGAAATGCCCAAGGTGCGCATGAAAGAAGTGCTGATCAAGCTGCCCAAACGCGGCGAATCGGGACCGGCCTTTCACGAAAAACTTGCCAAGAACAAGAGGGTAAATAACAAGGTATCGCACAAGGATAAAATGATGGCCAAGTATGGTAAACCCAAAACCCGTGGCGCAAAAAAGAAGTAAGGACTAATAAACACATTACCTGCTTTTTGCTATTTTTACCTTATGAGAATCACCTGCGTTATCCTCACCCTACTGCTACTGGCCCACACGGCGCAGGGGCAGCTTGTGAAGAAATACCCGATAGGCAACAGCGGCTGCTCAGCTAGCTTCTTCTGCGACCCCAGCCCATTCGATTTATCGAAAAGCCCAGACTCCTCTGACGTAGTCACCGGCGAATGCACGCAGGGAGACATGACGTATGGCGTAATCTGTGTGCAGTTGAGGCAGCCCATCAACGACGCTGATGCCAGCGAGAAAACCGTAATTACTTACCTCGATTATCTGAAGACCACGCTGGACATTACCACTTCTGCACCCTATGGCAAAGGCCAACGACTGAGAGGCCGCCCCGACAGCCGCGGCATACTGGACTACTGGCAAACCAAGGAGGGCGAGCACTGGAAGCTGAAAGGATGGACCGATGGCTACTACATTGTAGTTATGTATACGTTCTCGAAAAAAAAGATCAACGAAAACAAGGCCGATATGTTCATCAATAGCCTGATACTGCCGACACGTTAGTAGGTAGTCTTAAGTATAAAGTAGAAAGTATAAAGTTGTATTTTGTACTTGCCTTTTATGCATCCTTCTTCAGCAGCGGCAGTGATAGCGACCGGGCAATGTTTTCTGCCAACGTATCTCCTCCCTCACTGAACGGCCATACGAATAGCGCCTTTATGCTGTGCTGCTGCCGCATGCTATTGATGGCATCCATAGCCAACTGCCGGGCGATGCCCTTGCTCCGGTACTCGGGCAAAACCGTTGCCGAACAAAGATAGACCACCTCGTACGACGCACCGACGGGGGTTTGGTCGAACAACTGTTGCTCGGTGATCTGACCGCTGATAAACTCATTCATCAACACGGTAGTAGTGGGTATGAGCAATATCCACGCAGCGGGGCCATCGCCTTCATTATACTCCGATAATGAGGACGGGTGCATCTCTTGCAGCCGGGCAATTACCTCAGGGCCTACGTCTAACTGAGCGGGGTCGTTCTTCACATCAAAGACCTCTGTGACCAATTGTATCATCCGTTCGAATTTGCTCAAAGCCATGACGCGAAATTAAGCTATCTCATGTATCGCCCCCTACATAGCGTGTAATAGGGTGCAATTCAAATCTTCGCGAATTGAATAGCCCGCTGCGGGCCGCAAAAATGGAGATATCCGTTTTAGCTCCAAATTATGTATTTGATTGTTGTTTCAAAGATATGCGTAGATTTGTTCAATGTTTATATTTGATCAATACAATGGTATTATAGAAAAGCTTTGTATGAATCACAAAGTAAAGCGACTGTATGCCTTTGGGTCTGTGCTGACGGAAAAATTTAATGGTGAGAGCGATATTGATCTGATCGTGGATTTTGAGGCCATGGATGTTGAGAATTATGCAGATAATTATTTTGACCTGAAGTTTTCTTTACAAGATATTTTTAAACGCCCGGTTGATCTTTTGGAAGAAAAAGCCCTGAAAAACCCCTATTTCAAACAAGCAATTAACGAACGTCGTAAAGTTGTTTATGAACATTGAAATAAAGACGTGGCTCTACGATATTTTAAACGCAATTGAAGAGATTGAGAGTTTTTTTGCGGACGTCCCCAAAAACTTTTTTGCTTATCAAAATAATCTAAAAACCAAAAGAGCAGTTGAACGAAATATCGAGATCATTGGCGAAGCAATGAGTCGCATTTTGGATTTTGACGACTCCATTGATCTCACAAATTCAAGAAAAATAGTTGATACAAGAAACAGAATCATTCATGGCTATGATAGCGTATCAGATGATATTATCTGGGGAATAATCATCAAGCAGCTACCACTATTGAAATCTGAAATCGAAAGACTCTTAGCGAAATAAAGAAACAATAAAACTTCAGGTGCATTAAGAGTGCTATTCATAGCCACTCTTAATGACCGTAAGGATCATCTTAAATCTGCCATTGGGCTTTATATAGTTTGAGGCATGAGCTGGTATTATGATGCCCATACCCGTTTCGAGCAAGCTACATTTTTTATCAATAACGATCTCTGCCTTACCTTCTATGATCTGCGCAAACGTATCGAAAGGAGATGTTTTTTCAGTCAGTCCCTCGCCGCTGTCAAAAGACATGGCGCTTATGTTCCCGGTCGATTTTTTTATGATAGTTTTGATCACTACAGCATTGGGCACATATTCTATGATCTCGACAATGATATGCGGATTTGCTTTTTCCAACTCTCCTGTTTCCTGCTTTTCACTCTGATCTTTAATGTCCATGATATCGATTGTTGATTGACTCTTTTTTTTAGTGATTCCGCACAAGCTACATATCTTCGAGCATAGACCTTCTTTTTTGTTTCAGCTTTTTGAAATGAGATGGCGTAAGTCCGGTAACCTTTTTAAATTGTGTAGAAAGATAGGCAACGCTGCTGTAGTCCATAAGGTCGGCGATCTCTGTGAGCGAAAGTTCATCATAAACAAGCAACTCTTTTACCCGTTCGATCTTGTGCGCGATCACAAATTTTTCGATGGTTGTACCCTGTACTTCCGAAAACAGGTTTGCAAGGTAGGTATAGTCGTGATGCAGTTTCTGGCTGAGGTAAACGGAAAAGTTTACAATCAGTGGCTCCTCGGTATAATGTACAGCTTCTATGATAACGTTCTTTATTTTTTCTATCAGTACACTCTTTTTGTCATCCATTAATTCGAGGCCGGAATGCAGAAGGGCGGCACTGAATTTCGCTTGCTGCATTATGGAAACTGCACCCGGAATATCTGCCTGGCCAAGCTCCACAGATGTATAAGGTATATTCAATTTGTCAAGCTCGGACTTGACCACCATGATGCAGCGGATACACACCATATTTTTTATATGGAGTTTCAATATGTACTTGTATTAAGAAGTTTCTTGCATACTATTCTACCGTATTGGATCATACACCTAAATTTAATCTTGTCACGCCCCTCAATGGATGTAAGGTAGGCTTAATAATCACAGCTGCTTCGGAATGTGTGAATAACATAACCTTTTTATACAATTGCATAATACCTGTGTGAGCGATTTTGCTCAATTTTATTCATTCAAATCCATCCTAAAAATAAGTGCCTGATGGAAAAGAGAAATAATTTGCGATCCCTGGAAATTGCAGCCGGCAAAACCGGCTTTACAGATGATGTGATATCCATTGTCGCAGGCCAGGTTTGTTATAATAACAACAAGCATTATATGCTGGAACCACAAAAAGCAAAAGCTTATTTTTTCTGGCGTGGAGAGCGTTACGTAATAGAAAATACTGAGGGTTTCTCCACTGTTGAGGATTGGTATTGCAATGAGTTATTGCCCAAAATACAGATGTTGACTTTGCTTTTATGTGAATAGAATTATTAACGTTTTTATACCGGAAATGCTTTTCATTAATCACGAGACTAAATGATAACTCCACGCGAAGTCCATCTTGCCATACAGAAAATGAACAGCAAGTTGCCTGTATATAGCGGTATTGTCACGATTGATGCAATTGCCGGGGTGATGCATGTTAATAGCAGTGAGCTGTTGCAACACCTGGATATATTGTACAACATGGGTTTTATTGGATTTACAGATAAGAAAAACGAAAAAATAAAGTTGACATTTACCGGGAAATTTGCCCAGACAGATGAATTCGCTGATAACCCCTTGCTAACCGCATGAATGCGGTTAGCAAGGGGTTATTACTTAAACCGCAGCTCGTAGTCAATAGAAATAAATCAAGGCTCCGATAAAGATAAATGCCACACAAATACCAATAAGTACAAAGTGAATAATATGCTTGTCGTGCTTATACGGTTCCGATTCGATATATCTGAGCATAATGATCTTTAAAATAACTGTAATTAACGAACGATGACAAAATAAATTCCACCGTCTTAATTGTTCCATTCCATTTCCTAAAAGCCGATTGCGGCTTCTACTATTGCTCCTTCAAACTGGCCACCATTGAGGATGTTGTTAACAGGGTAGTTCTGATAAACCTGGTTCACATACTCGACCTTCATGGTAATATTTTTGGTAACAAACCAGCCTATTGAGCCTGCTTCGCGGTTGATGACGATATCTGTGGTATAGCCGTGAACTGCAGCAGTCACTGAATTATAACGAAGGCCTACCCAGAAATTCTTGTTGCGCTCAGGGAACCTGTAGACCAGATCAGCAGCATACTGTGTGGCCTGGCGTTGGGTGGTTTCTGTAATGGCCCTGCCTTTAGCATTCTCATACGTACCGAAGAATTCCAGTCCACGGTAGTTCATAAACAGATTGCCCATAAAAGCATTTACTTCCTCACTAAACCCGGGGTTATATCTTCCTGAAAACGGGCTGTAGTCATTTGCATCGGACAGCGTGGTGCCATTGGCTACGGCTTGATTTTCCATTACATCATAGTAATGAGAGCCTGTACGGTCACCACCAAACAGCGTGTTGCTATTGGCACTGTGATCGCCGTAGAATGAGCCGGAGACCCTCAGGCGGAAATTTTTATCAAACTGCTTATCATATCCCAGCTTTCCGTGGAATGCGGCCATATACTTGTTTACCTGCCCGGTAGATGAGTCGATTTTTACCGGAGCTACAATTGTCGGGTTAAGTTCTCCATTGGATATCCCACCCATAGCAAACAAGCCTGACTTATGATGATAATAGATCTCGCCGCCGATCTCGGTTGCAAACTCATCCATAATATAGTTCTCTACGAATGGATTGTAAATGGTATTGCCGCCATCTGATCTCCTGTAATGCTGATCGCCATAGTCTACATCAAACTGGCCTACTTTTATTGTAACGCTTTTCATGATCTTGTCAATGACGTCGCTGTGCATAAATGCAAGTTTATCAAACTGGATGTAGCCGCCTTTTACCCATGTATCCTCGTGATGCCTCGATGACAGGTACATAGTCAGATCGACCCGGATACCATCTGCTAACTGCGCATCAATCACCAGGTTGGCCATAGCGAGGTCGAAACCATTTGTAAGCGGTATAAGGCTGTTAACATTTCCTGTAAAGCCAGGCTGTGTCATTGACACAGCTGTATTCTGGTCTCTGAGCATTTGAAAGCTTTGCTCGAAATTGCCACCCACTTTCACTTTCATGTGATGAAATGGCGTAGTGTCGCTTTTCGTAGTTTCAAATACATTGACGCCATTCTTGTCATTGTACCTGAAGAATTGCATATCCTGCTCCTGTGCCATTGCGGAAAAGCTACCGGTTAGCAATACAGCCGCAGTGAGACTCTTAAATAATTGTTTTTGATTTTTCATGTTTTTCTTTTTAAGTATTTGTAAAGTAGGTTACCTGGATATTGTAAAAACTGTTTTAAAATGAATGGTGATCTCGTCTCCTGTTCTCATGGTTCCTAAAAGGGCAACGGGAGGCTTTATGCCGTAATCGGTCATCTTTATTGTTTTGGTTCCTTCAAACGCCACATTTCCATGTGCTGTAGCCTCAGACGTTACCGACATGTCAATGGCTTTGGTGACGCCTGCAATAGAAAGATTGATCTTAGCAGCAACAACATGCGAACCCACCGGAATAGCTTTTACCGGAGTGATCAGTGTAAACGTGATCTCCGGGTGATCATCGGCTTTGAGTGCGTTATATGTATTTCTGTCCATTATAGACCCTTCGGTACTTTTTATAGAATGCACTTCCATCTTTATATTCAGCGCATCAAGATCAAAGGTTGCATCTCCGCTCCAGTTGACCGAGCCTTCGCCGGTGACCGTAACTACATTCTCATTCCAGTCATGGAGATTGGAAGTGCCATGTATGCTTACTGTATAACCTTTTGACAATGTGTATGTATTAACAGCAGTACCGGCACTGGTAAGCATTACTGTTGCCGTAATGAGTAAAAAGCATTTAAACAGTTTCATGTTTTTGTTTGATTTATTTATGGATTCATTTTTTCAAATACCAGCCCTGCGACCGTTCCCTGTATCAATGCGAGCACAAACCATGTGGCAATTATTTCCAGCGATACATTCATTGCACTGTATATAAGCACCATCATTGGCAATGTGGCTACCAGTGTATAGATCACCCCAAACTCAATACCACGTGTAATGAACGAACCTGTGAGCGATCCTTTGAACCGGTTCCAGAACCAGGACAGCGCCATGCTGATAATGAAGGGATGGATGTAGTAAAATATGACCCTGCCAGACTCCGAATTAAAAGCCGGGTCAAAATACTGCGTGGCAATGCCTGGCAAAAACCAGATGGTTGCGTACAAGCCAAGGACGCTAAAGATCAGTAACAAGGCGCCTGCGGCGAATCCGGATACGATTATTTTTTTCATGGTTTTAGTTGTGCTTTTACTCATTGGTCAATATTACCTTCAATGCTTTCTCTTTAGCCGCATTGCCGAACGTGTCGTATGCTTCTATGACCTGGTCCAATTTGAAATGATGTGTTATCAGCTTCTTTGGCTCTATTTTTTTAGACTGAACAGTCTTGAACAACATAGGCGTGGTGACTGTGTCGACAAGGCGGGTGGTGATGGTGATGTTTTTTGACCATAGTGACTCCAGGTGCAGCGTGACACTCTTTCCGTGAACACCTATGTTGGCAATATGACCGCCTGCGCCAATGATCGCTTCGCACATCTCAAATGTTACTGCCAGGCCGACAGCTTCAATAGCCACATCTACTCCCCTGTTGTTAGTCAGTTCCATTACTTTTTCAATCGCTTTCCCATCTGCACTGTTAATGGTGTGGGTAGCACCGAAATTTTTCGCAACAGCAAGCCGGTTATCGTCTGTATCTATGACAATAATTTCAGCGGGCGTATAAAATTGCGATGTGAGCAATGCTGCCATCCCTACCGGCCCTGCGCCTATAATGGCTACTACATCACCGGGCTTTACCTGCCCGTTCAAAACGCCGCACTCAAAACCGGTAGGCAGAATATCGCTCAGCATTACCAGGGCTTCTTCGTCAGCGCCTGCGGGAATATGATAGAGGCTGTTATCAGCATGTGGTATCCTCACATATTCTGCCTGGCAGCCGTCGATCATGTAACCCAGTATCCAACCGCCGTCTGTACAGTGTGAATACATGCCTTTCTTACAATATTCACATTTGCCGCAGGAAGTGACACACGAAATAATAACGTGATCCCCCTTTTTGAAACCACTTACGGAACTGCCCACTTCTTCCACAATGCCCACACCCTCGTGGCCGATAATCCTGCCATCTGCAACCTCCGGCAGGTCGCCCTTCATTATGTGGAGGTCGGTGCCGCATATTGTTGTTTTCAGGATCTTCACAACCGCGTCTGTTGTTTCTTTAATTACCGGTTTTGGTTTTTCTTCCCAGGCCTTCTTACCTGCGCCATGATAAACTAATGCTTTCATTTTTTTGTTTTTTTTGGTCGTTAAGAGAAATAGTGGCTAACCTGTTAATGATTAATCAGAGTGCAAACATATTCCCATCGCAGACCGATTGTCGTGACCTTCATCATGGGAAAACATGTTTTGCGTCAGGATATTGACATATGCGCCAGTGTCCTAAAGAAATACCTCCGGGTATGACTGCCAATATGATACCGGCAGTCAGACCGTGGCCTGCTATATATTCGTTTGTTGGAGAAACTGTTGAGGGCAATGCCTTTACCCGATTGAAAACAGCTTAATGCATACTTGTGAGATTAGCCGGAAAAGCTGTTGAAGTATAAGTGATCAACTGTATTTCGTAAATGTCAAATTGTAAGGCACAATAACCGCGCCATGGGCATACTTCTATGATGGGATATAAATATCGAACCTTGCCCCTTTATTTAATTCGCTGGAAGCTGTAATAATGCCATTGTGATTTTCGACGATCCGCTTGCAGATAGCAAGCCCCATGCCGTTGCCTACATAGTCTTCTTTTCTGTTGAGGCGCTGGAATACATCAAAGACACGGCTTTTGTATATGGGATCAAAGCCGATACCGTTATCGGAATAGCTAATGTGACAATAATCCAGGTTTGGTGAAAGTTTTTCGTTTTGTAATTTACTTCCGGAAATTATTTCTGTAGTAATCAGTATATGCGGGGGTATCTGCGGGTTGGAAAATTTAAGAGAATTACTCACGAGGTTGTTCATAAGCTGCCGAAACTGAAACGGGATGATGTTTGCTATACAAAGATTAACGCCTTCGATAATCGCCCTTTTCTCCTCAATTGCTTCTTCAAAGTTTTTCTGTAAATCATCGACAATAGTCGTGAGATCTACTTTCTCCAATACCCGTTCGCTGCTTTTAGTACTGGAATATTTGAGGAGATCGAGGATAAGCGTCTGCATGCCGGTAACAATTTCACTGATCCGCTGCAGGGAATGCCTGCTATCACCCAATAATTTGTCGCCCTCCCTCTCCAATAACCTGGATACGAACATCATTGTTTTCCGCAGCGGCTCCTGCAAATCGTGACTGGATACATAAGTGAAAGTGAGCAGGTCTTTATTAGCGTTGAGTAGTTCGACGTTCGACCTCTCCAGTTGTTCTGTACGCTGCAACAATTGCGCGGTGCGCTGCAATAAATCTTCCCTGTCTTTATTCTGAGTTGTAAGATCTGTGATAATAATACTGATCACTGAGTTGTTTTCCCATGTCAGTGTACTGACGGACATCAGCACATATACGTCATCGCCCGTGCGAGGGTTTATTTTCAATTCGACCTGCTGATGACCCTGCCATGACTGGTTGGCAAATACTGTTTCAAAACGCCGCTTTGACGCGCTATCTATATAGTCTATGAATTTTGATCCGATAGCCTTTTGCAGCGGTTGCTTTATCGTGTGTGCAAAATTGGAATTGCAAAACAATATGGTTCCATCCTTGCTCAGTGTAACAGCGCCCTCATGCATTGTTTCTACCAATATCCTGTATATTTTGTCGGCAGTTTTCTCAGTGAATATCTTATAGGCCTCCTTATCAGCAATAACCAACGCATCAATATTTCCTTCCTTGATCGCCGCTATAGACTCCGTGGCTTCGCGCAATTGCTGTAGCAACGCTTTGTTCTCCAGCGTTAATTTTTCATTCGCCTCCAGGAGTTGTATTATCTCGTCAGCCATGTGCTAAAATTTGAATTAATCAATAAGACCCAACCCCCTGAGCACCTTTTCTGTATTGGACAAATCGCCAATAAGCCTTGCTTCGGGCAACGGAAATTTCTTTACCAGTACCGGAACCGCGATTATTCCTTCGGCCAGCGCCAAAGAGGGCTGCTGATAAATATCAATCACCTCCAGTTCATACCGATTATTCAAATGCTGCTCGCAAATTGCCTGTATATTACTAATTGCGCGAACAGAATTGGGTAAAATGCCGGTAACAAAAAGCCGAAGAACATACTTTCCCCCACTGCTGTCCACGGCGTCCACCCTGACCTTAGTTTTCTTCGGTATTTTTTTTGGAATTGTCATCAGCTATTTATCTAATAAAAGTTCGGTCACCTTATCGTGTTACATTCCATTCTTCCAATTATTCAGTTGACGAATCCTTTGACGGGGATAAATTCCTGCTCCTGCCTGCTGCTTTTGAACTGCCCGAAATTTCATTCTTACCTTTAGCAAACGGAATCAATGTGATCCCTTTTGATGAAATAACAAACTCCCTTACTTCTTTGGAATGCGGCATACCTCTCGACTTCATGATATACAAGCTACGATTACGTTCATCGTCGAGCTCGACATCCTGCACCATGATCCATGTATCTACCATTGATGAAATGCCCTCGTCGGAGGGGTTGCGGGCTATGGAGCCTACAGTAATAGCGGCAGTAAACATCACGGTGATGTGCTCTGTCTTTAAGTAATCGACAAAGCGGGTAAGCATGGACCGAATATCGCTATTGGGGCCTTCGGTCATTAAATTGGTAATAGGGTCGAGCACGACCACAGATGGCTTTGTTTCGGCTATTATCTTCTTTATAGCTATAAAATGTAATTCAAGATTTTGCAGGGTGGGCCTGGAATAATAAAATTGTAAATGGCCTGACTTAACAAATGGCTCCAGGGAAATACCTATGGAACGCATATTTCTCATTACCTGGTTTGGCGCTTCTTCAAATGCGCAGAAAAGGCATCGCTGTTTTTGCCTGCATACATTGCTTACAAAGGAGGCAGCGACACTGGTTTTACCCGTACCGGCAGTGCCGGATATGAGAATGCTGCTCCCTACGTAGAAGCCTTTTTTATTAAGCATTTCATCGAGCGGCGGAATACCTGAAGATATTTTCTCCGAACTCGTTTTTGGCTGTAGCGCTTCACTTATGATTGGGAATACAGCGATCCCATTCTTATCGATTATAAAAGGGTATTCGTTATTGCCATGAATGGAGCCACGGTACTTAATCACCCGTAACCGGCGAGTAGTGATCTGGTTAGCCACACGGTTGTCAAGCACTATGACGCAATCAGCTACATATTCTTCCAGGCCATGGCGTGTAAGAAATGTATCGCCGATCTCGCCGGTAATGATGACGGTTACTTTCTTCTCTTTCAACCAAGAGAAAAGCCTTTTGAATTCAGACCGTAGTATCTGGTAGTCGAGGCTATAAAAAAGCGTATCGAGCGAATCAAGGACTACACGTTTTGCCTTAACCTTACTTATAGCATGGGCAAGGCGCACAAATAAACCTTCAATGTCGTATTTACCTGTGTCGACAAATTCATCACGGCTGATCTGAACATATTCCATGTGCAGTTTTTTGTCGGCAATATGTTTCTCGAGGTCGTAGCCTAAAGACTTTACATTGACCACCAGTTCGTCCGTCTTTTCTTCGAACGCGATGAATACACCGGGCTCGTTATACATAGTAATGCCATTAACGAGGAATTCCATCGCCATAATGGTCTTGCCGCAACCGGTGTTGCCTAATAACAGCGTGGGGCGGTTTTTGGGCAAGCCGCCGGTAGTGATGTCATCAAGGCCCTGAATTCCGGTAAGCGACTTAGGAAATTTAAAGTTGGTCGTTTTCCTGCTAACTGTAGACATAGTAGTTGCTTTTAAAGATCATTTTATTTAAACTCTTCTTGCCCGGTAATAAAATAATGATGTTCGAAATCATTTACGATCCACGGTTGTCATGTCTTATTTGCAATAAGGAACATTCCTTTAGACTTGAAAGTGGTGGGGAATGCTAGCGCCCGATCAGTTGGAAGAGAAAAATGTTACAGACACAAATGTACTGCTTATTTATTAGCTCTTGTAATATATGTTTATGTATGTGTTTCCTGTTAGTTGCCAGAGTTGTGTGCCTGTTAGCTGTTCAGCTTTTTTCAAATGCCTGTGCTGACAATCTCTAACGAATGCAGGGAAGTAAAAGTGTGTATCATGTATTAAGCACCGGGTCTGTAACCGCAAATGCGGTTGCACCCTAAAGGGAAAGTACGTGTGACTCTTTTTTTGTTTGCTGTTAGCCCGTAATGGGGCCGACTATTTGTTTCATATACCACAATTACGATGACGACCTTCGATGGGGGGCTAAGTATCAGTGGAATTGCGTACTTTTTACAGGCCATGCATATATCACCGCACATTATTATTATTTTATTAAGCTCAGTTGTAATCATCAGCTATATTTTTAACCTTGTAAGCCGGCTTACAAGGATACCTTCAGTGCTGCTGCTTATAGCTACCGGCGTAGGGATCAAATACCTGACGAGATACTATGGCTATGTGGAGCAGGATGTGGCCAAACTGGTAAAGATCCTGGGCGCTATAGGGCTTATCATGATCATACTGGAGGCCGCCCTGGACCTGGTGGTGAGCCGAAGCAAGCTAAAGCTGATCAGAGATTCATTTTTATCAGCAATATTTTCCTTCATCATCTCGTCATCGGCGATTGCGTTTCTATTGAGCCGCTGGCTTGGAGAATCTCTGCAGGCGGCTTTTCTATATGCAGTGCCTATGAGTATCATCAGCAGCGCTATAGTGATACCCAGCACCAGCCACCTGCCGGAAATGAAGAAGGAGTTTATTATTTATGAGTCGTCTTTATCGGATATCATAGGGATACTGGTTTTTAATTACCTGCTGATGGACAATGCGTTGAGCATACGGTCTGTGGGGTTATTTGCGGGCAATCTGGGTATTGCGATATTTATTTCCGCACTGGCATCCCTGCTGTTGTTATACATGCTAACACGCATTACCGTAAATCTAAAATTCTTCCTGATGTTTGCCATATTGGCGCTGGTATATAGCGTGGGAGAGATGGTAAGCATCCCTTCGCTGCTCATTATATTGGTGTTCGGGCTGGTACTAAATAACAGTTCTTTGTTTTTGCGGGGCAAGTTTAAGCACCTGGCCACACCGGAGTATATGGAGAGCATACTCAACCTGATGCGATCTATTACGGCTGAGACCTCCTTTCTTATCCGCACTTTCTTTTTTATACTTTTCGGTTATACCATCAACCTGGAATTGCTTGCCGTTCCGAATGTTATTTTGCTTGGGTCGGCAATCGTAGTGATACTTTTCCTTGTTCGCTTTCTGTATTTAAGGTTGATACTGCGGGCTAATCTTTTCCCTGAGCTTTTCCTGATGCCCCGGGGGCTGGTTACAATTTTGCTTTTTTATAGTATCCCGGCTGAAAAGTCGCTGAGCAGCTTCAATGTGGGTGTATTATTTTTTGTGGTGGTGGCTACCAGCCTCATTATGATGGGCGGACTACTGTTTTTTAAGACAGGGCACGCAGATGACTATGAACAGCCTAAGGAGATATCCTGAGGTTGATATCATGTCAAGTGTTATGTCACCTAAGGAAGGCAAAACCAGGATAAAAAAAAACTCAAAAAAATGCCTGAACAGGACCAAGCTAAATTCATAGAAATGGTGGAGACAGAGCTGCTCTCGTTGCATACCGTGTAAGGCCGGCGGAGTATGCTGCATGGCGGAAAAGTATGGCCAGAATAAAATAGCATGATTGATGACATTTTGTATATTTATAAGATAAACAAGCTAACAATGAAACTAATAGCCATTGTGTTGTCTTTTGGACTTTTGTGCCAATGCTCATCTGTTTACGGTCAAGGCATGGCATTTGCTAACAATCCTAATTATACCTCCTTTACTGACAGCAGCTATACCCATCACTACCGAAAGCACTGCGTTACTACACGCATTGGAGAAGGAATAATGCTTAGCGGCGGCGCTTTTTTTGTGGCTTCATTGGGCGATGCAGCATTTACAAAGGATAATAATGACTTAGGTGTTCCGCTACTTATGTTTGCCGGAATATTCCTGGGTGGTATTGGCGGCATTGTTTTAGCTTGTGGTAAAACCCATGACAGAAACCGTAAAGCCAGATTCAATACATTCAGTAAAGGCAAGCAGATAGGAGTAGCGTATACTCTTTTTTCTTATTGAAAAACTTTGTCGCAGCTGATTGAAATTGATAACTAATACCCAGCTTTATGTTATAAAATAATTGATTTTATGAAAGAATGTGCTTTTGGTAGCGTGTAGCAAGAACTTGAAGCCAGATCACGGCTGAAAAGCTTTAATATCTTTGGCCAAAGCGGGAAGACCAGAGACAATCCATTTCTTTTTCAGAGCATTCTTTACAACAAAAGTCACAATACCATTTTCTATCCTTGCTAAAAGAGTTGGGAATTTCATACCATCATAAAGCTCAATCATCTTGAAGGTATCTTTATATTCATTGATGTGCTCCAGATTTTTCTCATAAACACCTCTAATTGTGCCTGGCTCTACATAGTGTCCTCCTTCCATGACACGTTGCCCTACCCTTGCTATGCAATCACTGACCTTGTCGAGACACAAATAATTAAGCTGAACCTGATAACCAGTGCTTTGGAACAAATCAATATATCTCCAATAATCAGGATGAGAAAGCGGTGTTTCCAATACAAAATGATTTTTTAGCCTGATCGCATTTTTCATATCATCTAACAGCCTATCTTCCATCATCCCCGTTGCCTTGCGAAATATCTCATTCTTCTCAACACCCTGACCTTCTAATATTCTTCAAACTGTACGCGCGTATTGTCGCGATCGAAAGACAAAATACCTTCAAAGTCAACAGGAAGCATCATCTGTATATGCGTAGACTTCCCAGCTCCATTCGGACCGGAGATAACAAGTAAAGTAGGTTTAGAGTAATCCATACGCTTTCCTGACTGTATTGGCCTCAGATGCAGGAAGGGTTCTCAACGCCTTATACCTGAATTTTGAACCTACGGAAAAAACCTCCTGCAATTCGATATGTCCATCCGGGAACTCACGATATACCTGACCATCGGGCAGTTTGTCAGAAAGGATGAGGAAAGGGATATCTCTGCTAAAGTTCCTGGAACGGATTCCTTTGACCGTTAGCAGGTATTTTTCATCCGTCATGGATATGGTAAAATCAGTAGCTGACATTGATTCTATTGTTGTTCATTAATGTCGTTAAAGCATTGTAAATATACGAAATTAAAGGCTTAAAATAAAAAAAACATACTTTTGATCAGCCTTTACAATCGATAAAAAAGTGGAAAAACTGTTCTTCAAACTAAGATACTACCCAGGATAAAAATATCTACCTTTATGTTACAAAATAAGTAATTTTATAACATAAAGCGGCTGTTGGCAGCAAATTTGTATCAGATACTACAAGCCCATTAATCAACGTTTAATCTCAAACACCAATTATGAACAACCAACTGAAAAGTAATGACCATTTGTCTGTGGTCGGGAAAACGCGCGCTTACTTTAAAGTGGCAGCAGCGATTATGATGATGACCGCAGTGGCGGCATGTAATAACACTGCCCCCAATAACCAACAGCAGCAAGCCCAGGAGAAAGCCAAGGTAGACTCACTGACAACGGTTGCAGACACGCTGCAATCGCGGAACACCGCAGACCGCGTGCAACTGGACCAGTATATGACAAGAGCGGCAGAACTGGACAGCCAGATAAGGCTGAAGGACGCGGAAATAGTGCGGCTGAAGAAAGCGAACGGCAAACTGGCGCGCAGCAACAAGGAACTGGCGGCGGAACTGAAGGCCGACAAAAAACTGATAGGATCGCTGAAGGATGAACTGAACAGCAAGGACAAGGACTATGCGGAAAAGCTGGGCGTGCTGGAGAATGACAAGAGCGACCTGATGCGCAAAAGAGACTCGATACTGACCAAGTATAACCATGTTGTGGCGCTGGCGTCGGTGCTGCACGCATCGAACATAAGGCTGACGGCGATACGCCTGAAAAAGCATGGCGAAGTAGAGAAGATCACTACCAAGGCACGTAAAGCAGACGGGCTGAAAATAGTTTTCGATATAGACGAGAACAGGATTGCGGAAAATGGTACAAAACAACTGTACTTAGTAATAAAAGATCCGAACGGTACACTGCTGAATGGCACGGGCTCAGGAACGACCACGACGAGCACAGGCAGCAAAATGAGTTACAGTGTACTAAAAGAAATAGCGCTGACGACCAATACGCCTGTAAAGGATGTGGATGTAGACTGGCGCCAGGAAGGCGATTATGAGAAGGGATCGTACACGATAGACATCTATAATGGCGGCTACCGTATAGGCGGCGGACATGTGGACCTGAGATAAGGCGGACCCGAAATAATTTACAAAAAGATATGCCAGCGACAGCGCCGGCATATCTTTTTTTGCTTTTACTGGCAGGCTTCCCTAATGTATTTTTCTGACCGCTTGTCGCCAAGCTTGCGGGCCTTGAAGAGGTCCTGGCAACCGGTACTCTTTTGACCTAAAAGCAGATGTGAAACGCCCCTGAAAATATATGCTTTGGTATATGCAGGATCTATCTCAATAGCACGGGAGAAATCAGCAACTGCGCCCTTGTAGTCCTTCACCTGATCTTTGGAGATACCCCTGTTGTAATAAGCATCTGAATCATCTGGCCTTAGTTCCAGCGCCTTGCTGTAATCTAATATGGCGCCGCTGTCGTTCTGCATATTAGATTTTGCAGCTGCTCGGTGTGTCCACGCATCGGCAAAGTTGGAATCGAGCTCTATGGCTTTGCTGTATGCAATGACGGCACCGGTATCATCTTTGACAATATCTTTGGAAATACCCATGTAGTAATATGCCTGCACAAAGGTGGAGTCTATGCCGGCGACGGCGGTAAAGTCTTTTATAGCAGCGGCGTGATCCAGCAACTTCGCCTTGGCCACGCCACGATTGAAGTATGCTGCAGCAAAATGAGGATCGAGAGTGATCGCTTTATCGTAGTCAGCGATGGCACCGCTATCGTCAAGCAGCCGGGCCTTTACTGCTCCCCTATTGTACCAGGCATCGGCATATCCGGGGTCGAGCTCAATGGCCCTGTTCTCGTCACTGATAGCACCGGTGTCGTTCTGCAATTTCACTTTTACCACACCACGTGCAAAAAATGCCTCTGCAAAGGCAGGGTTGCGGACAATAGCCTGGTCGTAATCGCTGATGGCGCTATTGTAATTATGCACATTGTTCTCAGACAAACCACGCACATAGTATGCAGCAGCAAGGTCGGCATCGAGGGCTATGGCTTTGTTTTCATCATTGACCGAGCCGGTATCGTTCTGTAGTTTATATTTCGCGAAGCCTCTCTGGTAATAGGCATGGGCATCGAGGTTGTTTATCTGTATAGCCCTGTCGTAGTCAGTAACAGCAGCCTTGTAGTTCAGGAGCGTGCTGTAGGCAATGCCGCGGTTGAGATAGGCAGGCGCATAGTTGGCGTCTGCTTCTATAGCGTGGTTGTACTGGGCTATAGAAGCATTAATGTCCTTGTTCATCCGCTGTGCATTACCATAACCAGTGTATATCTCGCGCAGCCATTGCGACTTTGCCACACCCGTTTCTGCTGCTTTGAGGGTGACAGCATGTTTGTAGTCGGCAATAGCGCCGGCATAGTCCTTTATGGCATACTTTGTTTCCGCGCTGCGGTAGAGCGCCTCAGAAGACTTAGGATCTAACCGGGTGACGGTGGCGAAGTTGGTGATAGCCTTGTCGTAATTGCGCAACTGGTAGTTAGCGATACCCATGCCGAGGATGGCTTCGGCGTAGTTGGGGTTTAGGCTGACGGCCTGTGAGAAGTCGGCGATAGCACCGGTATAGTCCCCGCCACGGTTTTTGAGCATACCACGGTTGTACCATGCCGCGACATACGCTTTATCGAGCTCAAGAGCTTTGTTGTAGTCGGCCATGGCGCCGGCAGTGTCGTTGATGTGAAATTCGGCATAGCCTCTGCCATTGTATGTGTATGCCTGTCCTGGCTTCATTTTTAAGGCAATGGTATAGTCGGCCATAGCACCGCGGAAATCTCCCTGCGCGGCCTCTGCCTCTCCACGGTAGTAGTAGACATCGCCATTGAGCGGATCGCCGGGCACTGATTTCGTGAGGTCATCGATGGCCTTGTCGTATGCTTTTAGATGATATTCGGAAACACCATTCTTAAAGTATGGGATGGCATAGGTAGTATCTTTTTTGACGGCCACTGCAAAGTCATCGATGGACGGCTGGTATAGGCCAGCATCGAACTCGGCATTTGCGCGGTTGTAGCAAGCCTTTGTGAAATTTCCATCAAGGCGGATAGCGGCTGTATAGTCTTGTATCGCCAGATTGTATTGGCGGAGATCGTACCGGGCATTGCCGCGGTTGTATAAGGCCTTGAGAAATGTGGGATCGAGCTCTATGGCCTTGCTGTAGTCGGCGATGGCCCCTACGGTGTCATGCGCCTGCCGTTTCGCATTTGCCCTGCCATACCATGCATCGTAGCTGGCGGGGTTGAGCTGTATGTCGCGGGAATAGTCGTCTATGAGCTTTGATGGCTGACCAAAGCAGGTGAATGTGACCATTAAAGCAACAACAAAACATAAAGCTTTTATCATAGTAGGAGTTCATTAAACCATGTGTGCAAGCACACAAACGTCAAGGTAAGAAAAATAGGAATAAAGGAGCGCATTGACGATGTGACCTTTTTGCAAAATAGTGTTAATTCGTAAGTGGCAGATATATACAGCTCAATGTGGCATGGCAGAAAATCGATTACATTTGACTGACGAAATGAAAATAGCAATAATTGGTGCGGGAGCGGCGGGATGCTTCGCTGCGGCTAATATTCCTTATAGCCCCGGTACAACCGTGACGGTATTTGAGAAGACAGGGAAGGCACTGCAGAAAGTAAAAGTTTCCGGCGGCGGCAGGTGCAATACTACCCATGAATGTTTTGACATACCAGAATTAGTGACCCGATACCCGAGGGGCAAACAACTGCTGCGAAAGACACTGTACCGGTTTGGGCCGCAACAAACGATTGAGTGGTTTGAGCAAAGGGGTGTGAAACTAAAGACTGAAGCGGATGGGCGCATGTTTCCGGTAACAGATGATTCGCAGACGATCATAGACTGCATCTGGAAGGAAATGATGATGAACAAGGCGGAGGTTGTGTATCACAAGAGCCTTGCGACGATACAGCCTGTAAACGGGAAGTTCCTGCTGACCTTCAGCGATACATCGGTGTATGAAGCAGATAAGGTGCTGATAGGGGTGGGCGGTTTTCCGAAAGCGGAACAATATAAATGGCTGGAAGCGCTGGGGCATAGTATACAGCCGCCGGTGCCGTCATTATTTACGTTTAACCTACCCAAGCACCCGATAACGGAACTGATGGGCGTAAGCACGGAAGCAACTGTAAAAGTGGGGGGAACAAAGATAGCGCAAACGGGGCCGTTGCTTATTACCCACTGGGGCATGAGCGGGCCGGCGGTGCTGAAAACATCGGCGATAGCTGCGCGTGAACTTGCAGACAGGAACTATGATTTCCAGGTGCTGATCAACTGGCTGAATGATGTGACCGACGTCGACCTAAAAGAGACATTGACGCAGCAGCGTAGAGAACACGGCAAACAAATGGTGCAGCATAAAAACCCTTTCGACCTGCCGCGGCGGCTGTGGGAATACCAGCTACAACAGTGCGGCATAGGAGACGATACCCGGTGGGGCGACCTGCCGGCAGCCGCACAAAATAAGCTGGTGGAGCGCCTGCTACGCGATACATACGCTGTAAAGGGCAAAACAACGTTTAAAGAGGAGTTTGTGACCTGCGGCGGTGTGACGCTATCAGAGATAGACCCGCAGACGATGCAGAGCCGTATAATACTGGGGCTTTACTTTGCGGGGGAGATACTGGACGTAGACGGAATAACCGGCGGATATAATTTCCAGGGGGCGTGGTGCAGCGGGTATATTGCCGCACAGGCTATGACTGATGCGGTAGTTTAAAAGCGTTATTTGCTATCTTCGCCATTAGGTAAACAATATCTATCTCAATCTGAAATAAATGAACATCGCATTAATAGGTTACGGCAAAATGGGGCAAACGATAGAAAGGATAGCCTTGTCTCGCGGCCATAAAATAACGTTACGGATCACATCTGGCAACAGAAATGAGCTGACGGCTGACAATCTGCGCGGTACTGACGTGGCTATAGAATTTACACGACCCGATGCGGCCAAAAACAATGTGCTGGCATGCCTGGAAGCGGGAGTAAATGTGGTGTGCGGTACCACAGGCTGGAATGAGCACGTAGCTGAGGCAAGCGCGGTAGCGGAAGAGCATAAAGCAGCCTTCCTGCAGGCATCTAACTTCAGCATAGGGGTGAATATATTTTTTGAAGTGAATAAACTGCTGGCGTCGCTGATGAACGGGCACCCGGAGTATGGCGTAATGATAGAAGAAACCCACCACACACAAAAGAAGGATGCCCCAAGCGGTACGGCCATTACACTTGCAGAACAGATAGTGCAGCGACTGAATGGAAAGAACAAATGGACGCTCAACGACTTCAATGAAAAAGATGGTGTGCCTATACTGGCGCACCGCCGGGAGCATGTGCCCGGAACACACACGATCAAGTATTCATCCGAGATAGACGATATAGAAATTGTGCACACGGCGCATAACCGGGATGGGTTTGCGCTGGGTGCCGTGCTGGCGGCAGAATATATAGCCGGCAGAAGAGGCACCTTTACGATGAAGGATGTGCTGGGGATAAAGTAGTCGCTATTTATTTATACATTTGATAAAACTGTTTCTTATGCGAAAGCTGATCATACCCGTGATACTGGGGCTTATAGTTATAGTATCGTCTTGCAAGGATGAGACCTCTTATATGCCGCAGATAACCCAGATGAAGGACAGCATCTTCAAGGCCTACCCAACCACAGTAGCGTCTATATGGATGAACGTACTGGACAAGACGGACCTGAAAATAGTGCTGGGCGGCAAGCGGCTCTATGCTACGCAGGACGCGGAAAAACAGAAAATGGCAGCCGACATGGGCACAATGGCCTGGCGCATCTTCGGGAAGGACAGCTATCTGAAAAAAGGCACGCTGGTATTTACCAAGGATGAACAGAATACAGTGGACACCCCGGCAGATGCGGTAACGGTGCCGATAAATATGGATGCGGCAAAGAATATTGTTTATCCTGCAAAGTAACCAGTGGGGGGATAATCCCCAGCCGACGTATACGCATTTACACATAAAATACCGCTGCCAAAAGGCGGCGGTATTTTTATACCAGAGCTCTAAAAATTACCTAATATTCCCTTTTTTTAGTACGTTTATAAAAACATTCTCATGGAAATAGTTGATACATATGGCAACCCCATTTATACAGAAAGGCCTGCGGTAAAGTATGCCGGCTTCTGGGCGCGTTTTGCCGCATCGTTTATTGATGGGCTCATTATCGGTATCCCAATGGCCATTATCAATTATTTGGTCTTCGGAAAAAGTCATATCCGCTTTGTAAGCACTGGGCTGGTCGGCTGGCTTTACTGCGCTTTGCAGGAGTCAGGGCCCGGCATGGCTACAATAGGCAAAAAAGTACTGGATATAAAGGTCACAGACCTCAACGGCGGACGGTTAACTTTCGGACAAGCCACAGGCAGACATTTCGGTAAGGTCATTTCAACCGTCATCCTGCTGATAGGTTATTTCATGATGCTATGGGATGACAAGAGCCAGACACTTCATGATAAAATGGCAGGGGCATTGGTCATCTCAACTTCAGCTTAATTAGTCGTCCCTCAAAAAGTCACTTTCAATTTCACCCAGGGCTATTCATATTGATAATTTATTTTCAGCCGACCTTAATTATTTCTTCAGGTAATCATCGAAATAGTTGCTGATCTTCTGCATGAGATGTGCGCGGTCTTTGCCCCGTACATTGTGTTCATAACCGGGGTATACGAAGTAATCTACCTGTACATTTTCGTCAACGCATTTTTTCAGGAAGTCAATACTGTTCTGCCACACCACTACATTGTCCTGGGTGCCGTGAATGAGCATTAGCTTGCCTTGCAGGTTCTTTACTTTGTCCAGCAGGTTTGCGTTTTCAAAACCCTTAGGATTAGTCTGCGGATCATCCATGTAGCGCTCTGTGTACATCACCTCGTACATCTTCCAGTCCATAACCGGGCCGCCGGCTACTGCGCATTTGAAAACGCCCGGGTGTTTGAGCATCAGGGATGTGGTCATGAAGCCACCATAACTCCAGCCATGCACGCCCATACGATCAGCATCTACATACGGTAATGACTTTAGGTATTCGACCCCTTTGAGCTGGTCGTCCATTTCGGCATCACCAAGGTGACGGAAGGTAGCCTGCTCGAATGCCAGGCCACGGTTCCAGCTACCCCTGCCATCCATGGTGAACACTATGTAGCCGTGCTGTGCCATGTATTCATACCATAGGTTGCCACTCTCCGGGAATGAATTGTGTGTCAGTTGTACGTTGGGCCCATTGTAGAGGTATACGATGACGGGGTATTTCTTATGAGGATCGAAGTTGGTAGGGAGCACCAACTTGCCATATAATGGGGTATACCCATCGGCTGCTTTAATGATTACATTTTTTATCTCAGGCCTGTCATAGCCTGCCAGTGGGTCTTCGGACCTTATCAGCTCCTTAGAGAATGATCTGTCAGTAGCGCGGATGTAACTGTTCTTGGGGATGCCGGCACCATTGTATACATCAAGGACATACCTGCCATCCTCACTGCAAGTGGCGGCGTGCATACCTGCTTCTTTGTCGACGCGGTACATGGCGCCATTGGCGAGACTCACGGAATAAATGTGTTTTTCCAGCGGGGATTCCTTAGATGACGTCAAGACAACATTGTGTTCTGTGACATTAGCTATCTCGTTTACCACCCAACGGCCTTCCGTAATGCGGTGCAGCAGCATTCCGTCGGTATTATAGAGGTACAGATGCTCGAAACCATCGCGCTCGCTCCACCAGATAAATTCGTTATCCCTGCCAGGTATGAATGTGAGTGGATGCGTAGGGTGTACGTACTTCGGGTCAGACTCTTCGAACAATGTCCTTACTTTTTCACCGGTGCGGGCGCTGTATTTGTTGAGCGCAAGGTGATCCTGGCCACGGTCGAGAATGGCTGTGTAGATATATTTTTCATCGGGACTCCAGGTTACTGACGTGAGGTAGTGATCGCGGTGCTTTTCGCCGGTCTGCAAGGTGACGGTTTTGCCGGTGGCGGGATCGTACACACATAAAGTTACTTCGTGTGAGGTGCCGCCTGCCATTGGGTACTTGATCAGGTCGACCGTGGCAGGAGTGACGTCCCACTTGATGATGGGGTAATCCTTTACCATGGTCTGATCCATGCGATAGTAAGCAAGGTAGCGACCGTGAGGTGAAAAGAATATGCCGCCATCTATGCCGAATTCGTCGCGGTGCACTGACTGGCCGCATACAATGGCTTTATCGGTCTCATTGGTTACCTGTACTTTTCCTTTTTCCTTATCCCACAGCCATAGGTTGTTGTCTACGGTATAAGCTACCTTCCGGCTTTTGTCGACTGTGATGCGATCTG
>JABDCE010000037.1 GCA_013288285.1 Bacteroidota bacterium | reverse complement strand
TGTTCCGCGATAGCAATGTATCGGGCCTGGAGGCAACTTATAATAAAGAGTTGGTGGGCGAAAATGGCCGCCGTGTGGTGCAGAAAAGTACTGGCAATGTGTGGGTGCCGATAGAAGGATCTGAGGTAGACCCTAAAAAACGGCAAGGATATTGTGACCACGCTGGATATAAATGTGCAGGGTGTAGCCGAAGACGCATTGATGAGCATACTGCGAAAGTATGAATGCCTGTATGGTACATGCATTGTAATGGAAGTAGCTACGGGGAAGATACGGACGCTGGTGAATCTTGGCCGTCAGCCCGATGGCAGCTATTGGGAAGACTTCAATTACGCAATGATCCCAACTGAGCCCGGTTCAACTTTTAAATTAGTGACACTGCTTTCCTTGCTCAATGACAGGTACATAACCGTTGATGATATAGTAGATGCACAAGGCGGTGCGATAAGATTTGGTAACCGGGTAATGAGAGACTCGCACCTGGGATTGGGAAAGATGCCGATATGGAAAGCTTATGCTGAGTCGAGCAATGCGGCTATGGCATCGCTTGCTTACAAATTTTACAGCGACAAACCATCTAAGTACGTAAACCATTTATTAGATCTTCACCTCGACCGGCCAACAGGGCTCGACCTGCTGGGTGAGCGCAGAACAGTGATCATAAAACCCGGCAGCAACTCATGGAGCAATACAACACTGCCGTGGATGGCTACCGGATACGGGGTGCTGATAACTCCATTGCATACCTGCATGCTTTACAATGCTATAGCCAACAACGGCAAAATGATGCAGCCGTATTTGGTAAGCGCAATCAGGGAATATGGAAAAGAAGTAAAAACTTTTCAACCGAAAGAAATAGAGCAGGTTGCGGACTCCGGTATGGTAGCCCAACTACAGAAGTGTATGAGAGCAGTTGTAACAGAAGGTACTGCGAAAGGTATTGAGTCGCCATACTACACTATGGCAGGTAAAACGGGCACCGCCCAGGTGGCAGATAAAGGTATCCGGTACACGGATGGTGTTTACCAGGGATCATTTGTAGGTTTTTTGCCGGCAGACAAGCCAAAGTACACGATATGCGTAGTGATACGTACCAAGCCACATTCGGCGGCATACTATGGTGGCGCTATCGCAGCCCCGGTATTCAGGATGGTGGCAGATAAGATATTCTCTGAGAATATGGGTGCCTGGTCAGGGCCGCTGGACAGCCTGGCTTCAAATAGCAGCGGCGCCTTCCCGGCAAAGCCAGCAACCGCCAGGAGCTACCAGGTGATGCTTAATGCACTGGATAAGAGAGTGGCTGTAGAAAGCGATTATATGAATAAGGTAATGCAGTTGCAGACAGATTCGAACAAACACATTTCGGTTCTGCCCAAAACACTGTACAGAAACATAGTGCCAGATGTAACGGGAATGGGCCTGAAGGATGCCATCTATATGTTGGAGAACAGCGGGCTGCAGGTGCAGGTGATGGGCAAAGGGAAAGTGCATGTGCAATCATTGACACCGGGAACAAGAATAGTAAAAGGACAAAATATAACACTGCAACTAAGCTAATGGCCATACTACGCGACATATTGGTAAACATAACTCCCGTACGAACGGTAGGCAACTTGTCGGTGGTGGTGAGCAGCTTGTGCATTGATTCACGCAAGGTGGTAAATGACAGTATGTTCATAGCCGTAAAGGGAACGCTGTCAGATGGCCATCTGTTTATCAGTAAAGCGATAGAGTTGGGTGCGGTTGTGGTGGTTTGCGAAGATATGCCTGAGGCAATGGAAGAGGGTATCACTTATGTGCAGGTAAAAAACAGCGCGCTCGCGGCAGGGTTGATAGCTGATGCATTTTACGATTTCCCGTCCGGGCAGATAAAGGTGATAGGCATTACAGGCACCAACGGCAAAACGACTACGGCAACCTTGCTATACAAGCTTTTTGAAGGATTGGGTTACAAGTGTGGTTTGTTATCCACCGTTCAGAATCATATACATGACCAGGTAGAAGTAGCCACGCACACTACACCCGATTCCATATCTATACATGAAATGCTGAGGAGAATGGTGGATGCCGGCTGTGTGTATGCGTTTATGGAAGTGAGCTCACATGCTATACATCAGCACCGTATAGCAGGTATTCGTTTTGTGGGTGGCATATTCACAAATATCACCCACGATCACCTCGACTACCATAAAACGTTTGATGAATACATACGCGTAAAGAAGAGTTTCTTCGATTCACTGCCGGATGATGCATTTGCACTCACCAATGCAGACGACAAGCGAGGCCTGGTAATGCTTCAGAATACCAACGCGGAGAAAAACACTTACAGCCTGCGCATGCCGGCAAGCATAAAAGGTAAGGTAATGGAGAATAACCTTACCGGGTTGGTGATGTTGATAGATGGTGAAGAAGCACACTTCAGGATGATAGGCACCTTTAATGCCTACAATCTGCTCGCTGTTTATGGGGCTGCAAAATTGCTGGGTGAAGATAAGATGGCGATACTGGAGGTGTTGAGTGGCCTGCATGGCGCTGCAGGGAGATTTGAAACGTATATGTCGCCCAGGGATAAGATACTGGGCATAGTAGATTATGCACACACCCCTGACGCACTAATTAATGTACTGGCCACAATAAACCAATTGCGCACACAAGGACAGCAGTTGTTTACAGTGATCGGTTGCGGCGGTGACCGGGATAAGACCAAACGGCCAATAATGGCGGAGGCTGCATGCGAGCATAGCGATAAAGCTATACTGACAGCGGATAACCCACGCAGTGAAGACCCGGAGCAAATTCTCAATGAAATGGAATCGGGACTAAGCGGAGTACAAAAAAGAAAGAGCCTGAGAATAACAGATAGGAGGGAAGCGATAAAAGTGGCATGTACATTGGCGCAACCGGGAGACATAATTCTCGTAGCAGGTAAGGGGCATGAAACATACCAGGAAATAAAAGGAGTGAAACATCATTTTGATGACCGGGAAGTATTGACCGAAACATTTGAAACACTAAATAAATAAAGGCATTCATGCTGTATTATCTGTTCATATACTTGCGCGATACGTTTCACCTGGCTGGTGCGGGAGTGTTCAACTTTATCACTTTCCGCGTGGCTATGGCAATAATATTGTCGCTGGTAATCTCCATGCTGATGGGTAAGCGCCTGATAGCGTTTCTGCAGCGTAAGCAGATAGGGGAAACAGTGCGCGACCTGGGTCTGCAGGGTGAAGCGCAGAAAAAGGGTACCCCTACCATGGGCGGCCTTATTATCATCGCAGCTATCCTGATACCAACTGTCCTTTTCGCGCGCGTACTGAATGTATACATCGTGTTGATGCTGGTATGCACTATATGGCTGGGTATTGTTGGTTTCCTTGATGACTATATCAAAGTATTTAAAAAGAATAAAGAAGGCCTGGCCGGTCGGTTCAAAATACTGGGCCAGGTAGGCCTGGGTATTATTATCGGTGTCACCATGTACTACAATAATCACGTAGTGATCAGCAGAGAGGTGACGGGCACGCAGACCGGAGTGCTTAACTCAGCGGAGAAACTGGAATCTGGCAGGTTTACACGTAAGGATGACAATGGCAAAGTGACAACGTACGTCAATGTGCGTACCGCTACTACTACTATCCCGTTTGTAAAATCGCATGAGTTCCGGTACGAAAAGATAGCAGCCATATTTGGTGAGCAGTATGTAAATACGACAACGCCCATCATTTATGTGCTCTTTGTCACACTCATAATTGTAGCTATATCTAACGGCGCCAATCTTACCGATGGTATAGACGGGCTGGCTACCGGTGTATCGGCAATTATTGGTGTATGTCTTGGCGTGTTTGCTTATGTGTCAGGCAACTACTTGTTTGCCGGCTACCTGAATATAATGGATATACCCAACCTCGGGGAGGTGTCTATTTTTATTGGCGCGTTCGTAGGGGCATGTGTGGGCTTTCTGTGGTATAATGCTTTTCCGGCACAGGTATTCATGGGCGATACCGGCAGCCTGGCATTAGGCGGCATTATTGCATCGCTGGCTATTATAGTACGCAAAGAGCTGTTGATACCTATTATATGCGGCATCTTCATTATAGAGAATGCGTCGGTGGTATTGCAGGTAGCGTATTTCAAGCATACAAAGAAGAAATATGGAGAAGGGAGGCGAATATTTAAGATGGCCCCGCTTCACCATCACTATCAGAAATTAGGATACCATGAGTCGAAGATTGTGACACGCTTCTGGATCATAGGGATACTGCTGGCCATAATGAGTATAGTAACATTGAAACTGCAATGATGCAAACAAACACAAAACGCCTCGTAATACTGGGTGCCGCTGAGAGTGGCATAGGCGCTGCGTTGCTGGGAAAACAGCAGGGTTGGGATGTGTTTGTAAGTGATGGCGGAACAATAAAGCCTCATTTTAAAGAGACATTAGTTACAGAAGGTATTGAGTTTGAAGAAGGGGTACATACCATGGATAAGGTACTTAATGCAAACTGTATTGTGAAGAGCCCGGGAATTAGTGATAAGACCGCGGTGATGAAACAGGTAAGAAGCGCGGGAATAGAAGTGTGCAGCGAAATAGAATTTGGATACCGTTACAAAGGAGATAGCAAAGTAATAGCCATCACGGGAAGCAATGGCAAAAGCACAACTACCAAGCTGACGTATCACATATTGAAGTCTGCTGGTTACGATGTGGCGATGGTGGGCAATATTGGCTACAGCTTTGCACGTCAGATCGCAGAGCGACCCTGCGAGTGGTACGTGATGGAAGTAAGTAGTTTTCAACTGGACGATATTCATGTATTCAACCCCGATGTAGCTGTACTGCTGAATATTACACCAGATCACCTCGATCGATACGATTATGTCTTTGCAAACTATGTCGCATCGAAATTCAGAATAACCCAAAATCAGGACGCAACAAAATACTTTATCGTGAACCAGGACGATAAAGCGATACAGGAATACCTGGCTACCCATTCTATTCAAGCTAAATTAATTCACATAACGATGAGCGATAACAACCAATGGAATGAAGGCGGCCATCTGGGCAGCGACGAAAGGCTGCACATACAATATGGCGGAGAAGGCCTGGACATGTCTATTCATGAGCTCTCCTTAAAAGGCAAACACAATCAATTTAATAGTATGGCAGCGGGAATATCAGCGCGGATCGCCGGTGTGCGCAAGGAAAAGATACGCGAGAGCTTCGCGAGCTTCGAAGGGCTGGAACATCGCCTGGAGTATGTGGCTACCGTTAGAGGCGTAGAGTTCATCAATGATAGCAAGGCCACAAATGTGAATTCGGTATGGTATGCGCTGGAGAGCATGAAGAAACCTGTAATACTCATATTGGGCGGGCAGGATAAGGGAAATGATTACACGGAAATATTGGAATTGGTAAAGGAAAAAGTAAAGGCCATTGTATGCCTGGGTGCAGACAATAAGCCCATACATGCGGCATTTGATGGAGTAGTGGACGATATAGTAGAAACAGACAGCGCGGATGTGGCTGTACATGCAGCGTACGCATTTGCTGAGAATGGCGATGTGGTGCTGCTGTCGCCTGCATGTGCAAGTTTTGATTTGTTTAAAAATTACGAAGACAGGGGAGATCAGTTTAAAGCTGCTGTAAAAAATCTCTGAAAAGAATAATTGTTATGTCACAGGGGATGAAAAAATTATTGACAAAAACAAAAGGCGACCAGGTCATCTGGGGCGTAGTGCTGTTGCTGTCGTTCATCAGCCTGCTGGCCGTATATAGTTCCACAGGTTCGCTGGCATACAGGATGGAAAAAAATTCAACATACTACCTGGTAAAGCAGGTGATGGTGTTGGGCCTTGGTTTGATGATCACGTACTGGGTACACAAGATCAACTACACAAAGTTTGCTAAAGTAGCAGTGATACTGTATCTGCTGAGCCTGCCATTGCTGGTATATACGCTGTTCTTCGGTACCAGCCTCAATGAAGGGTCGCGTTGGATCAAGTTGCCGGTCATCAATATTACCTTCCAGACATCAGATCTGGCGAAGCTCGCATTGTTCATGTTCCTGGCACGGGTGCTGAGTATGAAGCAGGCGGTAATAAAAGATTTGAGAAAAGGATTTATTCCGGTATTACTGCCTATGCTATTTACCTGCGCGTTGATCGCCCCTGCAAATCTCTCTACTGCGCTGATGCTGGGCATTACCTGCACTATTGTTTTCTTTATAGGCCGTGTGCAGGTGAAGCATCTCCTGTTATTGGGTGCAGTAGGCATCATTGGTGTGTCGCTCTTGTTTACCATATCGAAGCTCACCGGTTTTGGTAGAGCAAAGACCTGGCAACAGCGTATAGAAGATTTTGGCGGTAAGAAAAAAGAAGGCGCACCGGAAGATGTATACCAGGTGCAGCAAGCCAAGATAGCCATAGCAAATGGTGGCGTTACAGGCAGAGGACCGGGCAGAAGCCTGCAGAAGAATTTCTTGCCCCACCCGTATTCCGATTTTATTTTCTCCATTATTATAGAAGAGTATGGCCTTATCGGTGGCAGTATCGTAATGATGCTGTACCTGCTGTTCCTGTGGAGAAGCATACTCATATTCAAGCGGTGTCCGTTTGCGTTCGGCGCTTTCCTGGCAGTGGGCCTCAGCATTACGCTGGTGTTCCAGGCTATGCTGAACATGGCCGTAAATGTGCACCTGGTGCCGGTAACCGGATTGACCTTGCCCATGATCAGCATGGGTGGATCATCTATATGGTTTACAAGTATTGCCATAGGCATAGTGCTGAGCGTGAGCAGGTATGTGGATGAAATGGAAGGCGAGAGAAAAACAAACACAAAGAACGCTGCTATAAAAGAAGTAGTGGAGGATACTAGTGAGGAGGAAGAAGAAATAAAAGCTGAGGTGCCGGTGAAGAAAGAAAGGAAACCAAGAGCTAAACCATTAAACGACAACTCGCCTTTACCGGCGATATAAGTATGAGCGAACTACGCGTAATAATAGCAGGTGGTGGTACTGGCGGGCATATATTTCCGGCCATAGCTGTGGGGCAGGCCCTGCAGCGGCTGGCTCCCGGTACCCGGTTATTATTCGTAGGCGCTAAGAATAAAATGGAGATGGAAAAGGTGCCGAATGAAGGGTTTGAGATAATAGGGCTGGATATAGCCGGTTTTAACAGGAGCAGCATCTGGAAAAACATTTCGCTGCCTTTCAAATTGTTGAAGAGCAGGGTAGACGCGAGGAATATAATTAATGACTTTAAGCCGATGGCTGTAGTAGGTGTGGGCGGCTATGCAAGCTTTCCGGTGTTGAGCGCAGCGCAGACCATGGGTGTTCCTACGCTGATACAGGAGCAAAACTCCTATGCTGGAAAGAGCAATAAGATACTGGGTAGGAGGGCAAAGGCGATATGCGTGGCTTATCAGGGTATGGAGCAGTTCTTTCCGAAAGACAAGATAATGCTTACGGGCAATCCGGTGAGAAAGAATATATCGCTGATGGACAAGACAGGTGCGGAAGGAAAAGAATGGTTTGGGGTGACGCAACAGGGCAAGACAGTGTTGATAGTAGGCGGCAGCCAGGGTGCACGATCTATAAATGAATGTATAGATGAGCAATTGGCGGAACTGATGAAGGAGAACGTGAACATAATATGGCAGACAGGTAAGCAATATTATGAACGGGCAAGGCAACATGCAGGTGAATATAGCGACAGAGTAAAGGTTTTTGACTTCATCAGTGATATGGATCAGGCTTATGCTGCGGCCGATGTGGTTATTTCAAGAGCGGGCGCACTGGCCATCGCTGAGTTGTGCATAGCGGGTAAGCCGGTAATATTTGTTCCGCTACCAACCGCAGCCGAAGATCACCAGACCAGTAACGCAATGGCGCTGGTAACACGTAATGCAGCATTGCTGGTGAAAGACAGTGAATTGAAAACAGGGTTAGTGAAACAATTGGAAACGTTGTTGGGTAACAATAAGATGCAGGAAACTATGTCGGATAATTTAAGAGCGATGGCCATTAAAGACGCAGATGAGCGGATAGCAAATAAAGTAATTGAAATAGCAAAAGGTTAAGATGAACGTAAGGGAAATAAAAAGAGTGTATTTCATAGGTATTGGCGGCATCGGCATGAGCGCGCTGGCCAGGTTTTTTCGTGAGCGTGGGGCGGTAGTAAGCGGCTACGATAAAACGGAAACTGAGCTGACCATGCACCTGGCCGGCGAAGGTATGCAGATACATTATGCTGATGATATTGCTTTGCTCGACAAGGAAACGCAGCTAGTTATTTATACACCGGCTATTCCAAAAGATCACAATGAGTTGAACTGGTACAGGGATAATAACTATCCGGTTTATAAGCGTAGTGATGTGTTGCAATGGATCACAGAGGCAATGCACGCCATAACAGTGGCAGGCACTCATGGTAAAACCACCATCTCTACAATGATCGCCTACTTGCTTCGCGAAACTGGTTATGGGTGCAATGCATTCCTGGGCGGCATATCCGTAAACTATGAGCGCAATTACTGGAGCAGCACTAACGATACCGCCGTTGTTGAAGCCGATGAGTATGATAGGAGCTTTCTGAAGTTGTATCCGAATATTGCTGTGCTTACGGCAATAGATCCTGATCACCTGGATATTTATGGCACTGCAGCAGAAATGGAATCGGCATTTATTCAGTACACAAAAAATATAAAACCGGGAGGTACCCTGCTGGTAAAGCACGGCCTGCATCGGCAGTCTGAATTAAAAGGTCCTGAAACAATAACGTACAGCCTGCAGAATGATGCGGCAGATGTATGTGCGACAAACATTCAGCAAAAGGACGGAGGGTATTTATTTGATGTGGTGGGTAAGGGGTGGAAACTGGAGCAGATGCGCCTGCATGTAGGCGGCATGCACAATGTAGAGAATGCTGTAGCTGCAATAGCGGTAACGCAAATGTTGGGCATAGATGGTGCGAGTGTAAGGAGCGCATTGGATGGATTTAAAGGTGTAAAGCGCAGGTTTGAATATGTAGTCAAAACAGACAAGATGGTGTACATAGACGATTATGCCCACCACCCCGAAGAGCTGGCAGCATTGATAGGCAGCGCGAAGCGTCTGTTCGCAGGCCGTAAATGTGTAGTTGCATTTCAGCCACATCTGTTCAGTCGTACCCGCGATCTGGCAGATGGTTTTGCGCATAGCCTGGACATGGCAGATGAGGTGATATTGCTGGACATCTATCCGGCCCGGGAATTGCCTATGGAAGGTGTAACGTCGCAAATGATAGTTGATAGAATGGCGAACCCTGTGCATACAATATTATCTAAGGAAGCATTGCTCGATTATGTTCGGGTAGCGCCATTAAATATGTTTATTACGGCAGGTGCAGGAGATATTGACAAATTAGTAGAACCAATTAAAAGTATACTGACAGGTAAGTAATGGCAGAGAAGCGTAAAATATCGATACGTAAGATATTGCAGGTGTTTGTTACCCTTGTGGTCACTACCTGTTGTGTCGTGGCCATGGTGAGTGCTTCAAAAATAGAAGATACGAAACATCTTACCAGTGTTGCCGTGCATATCCGTAACGATAAGAAATACCATTTTGTTGCTGAACATGAAATAATGGACATGGCGGTGAATAACCGCAATATTGATGTGGTACATACTCCGGTGTCAAAGCTGGACATCCATGCTATGGAGCAGGTGATACTGGCTAATCCATGGATCGCGAACGCACAGGTGTATATTGATAACGAACGTGTACTGCAGATGTACATAACTCAGCGGATACCGGTAGTGCGACTGTTTCAGCAAAACGGTAATAGCTGCTATCTCGATACTACTTTAAGTACAATGCCATTGTCTGCCAACAATATCTATTATACTACTGTAGTCACCAATGTGCCTGAGTTGAAGAATGATAGTATGGGATGGGCGGTAAAGAAACAGATCGTAACATTAGTCCGGCACATACAGGCCGACTCATTCTGGAATGCACAGGTGTCACAGGTCATCCTTGATTCAGATTTTACGTTTGAATTAGTACCCACCCTTGGCGACCAGCGGATACTGTTTGGTGATGCTTCAGGCATGAATGAAAAATTCAACAACCTGTTTGTTTTTTATAAGAATGTACTGAACCGTATAGGCTGGGATAAATATGAGACACTGGATGTGCGGTATAAAGACCAGGTGATAGCGTTGCCATCGCTGCCATATCATGGGCCGGTAGATAAGGCCGTGGATAAAATGAACTGGATAAACAGCATGGTGGAAACTGAAGCGGCAAATGACGCGAAAGATTCCGTAAAGGCTGTGGTGGCAAAAACAAACCAGGCGGTTGCAGCTAAGAAGGCTGCGGCAAAGCAAGTGCAGAAGCCGGTGATAAAAGCAAAGCCAAAGGCAGATAAGAAACACCCTATAGCGGCAAAAAAGAAAGCAGGTAAACCGGATAAAAAGAAAGTTGCTACACCCGCAAATAATAACAAGACTAAAACAAACGATAAAAATAAAAAGACCGGTGCGCCTAAATATGTGTACCCAGCAAAAAAGAATCAATAAACAGTTTTTAAACCTCAACGCAATATGAGCAAGAAAGAACAACCAATTATCGTAGGCCTGGACATCGGCACCACAAAGGTGGTTGCCATTGCCGGTCGTAAGAATGAATTCGGTAAAGTGGAAATTCTCGGTTTGGGACGCGCAGACTCTGCGGGTGTCAGTCATGGTGTAGTCATGAATATCGAGCAATGTATCCGTTCTGTAGAACAGGCTATAGAGCGCTGCATGGAGTCTAACCCCAACCTTTCTATTAAGGAGGTGTATGTGGGTATAGCCGGGCAGCACATCAAAAGCTTGCAAACCCGCGGCGACAGGGTGCGAACGAATACCGATAGCGAGATAAGCAAGGACGACATCGATCTGCTCATACGTGATCAGTACCGTACCTACATCCCCGCCGGTGATCAGATCATAGATATTGTGCCGCAGGATTTTACTGTCGACAGCACTCCTTTTGTTGTGGATCCCATAGGTATGAGTGGTGTTAAGATTGGCGCTAACTTTCACGTGATAACCGGCGACCGCAACGCCATCAGGAATATTAAGCGTTGTGTGGATAAGGCGCAGCTGACCACTCGTGACCTGGTATTGCAGCCCCTGGCGTCTGCGGCATCCGTTATGAACGATGAAGACCTGGAAGCAGGTGTTGCTATCGTAGATATAGGCGGCGGCACTACAGATATGGCTGTGTTTTATGACGGTATACTGAAACATACTGCCGTTATTCCTTATGCAGGGGTCAACATCACCAACGACATCAGGAACGGCTTGGGCGTATTGCGTGCGCAGGCAGAACAGATGAAGGTGCAGTTTGGAACTGCGATAGCAGAAGAAGCAAACAGTAATGCATATATAACTATACCCGGATTAAGAGGTTTGCCACCTAAAGAAATATCTGTAAAGAACCTGGCCCATATCATTGAGGCAAGAATGCACGAGATACTCGATTATGTGATGTATCATCTCAAGCAGATAAATCTTGACAAGCACCTCTATGGCGGTATCATCCTTACCGGTGGTGGCGCGCAGTTAAAGCACATTACGCAGCTCACGGAGTTCGTCACAGGGTTAGGGGCGCGCATAGGGTATCCTAACGAACACTTAGCAGGAGGCCATTCCGATTCTTTGATGAACCCCATGTATTCTACCTGTATAGGTCTCATACTGCGTGGCTATCACGACTTCGAAAGTGGCAAGATGCGTTTTGCGGGCGAAGGCGGTAATTACATACATCTTACCGGAGAACCAATTGAGCCGGTTATAGAAGATATGTCCGCCGCGGTAGATGATACGCCATCGCAGGAATCAGAACCGGAAGTACGCGCAGAAGAGGTTCGTAAGAAGGTGAACCACCGGAATGAAAAGGTAAAACGTCTGTTTGATGGGCTCAAAGGAAAGTTCATGCAGATGTTCGAAGACGTGGAAGATCATGAAATAGGATAACGGTAATAATAATTATAAACAAAAACATAACTCACAATTTATTCACTAACCCCCAAATTGAAATAGTATGATCCATTTTGAAATCCCCAAAAATCAATCGTCTATAATAAAAGTGATAGGCGTAGGTGGCGGTGGCGGTAACGCCGTAAATTACATGCATAGCCTCGGTATAGAAGGCGTTGACTTTGTTGTATGTAATACTGATTCGCAGGCGCTGGCTTTAAGCCCGGTTGCCAATAAGATCCAGCTTGGCCCACATCTTACACAAGGCCTTGGTGCGGGTGCAAACCCGGAGATTGGAAAGCAATCATGTGAAGAAAGTATAGAGGACGTAGCCAAAATATTGAAAGTGAATACACGCATGGCGTTCATTACAGCCGGCATGGGTGGTGGTACGGGTACAGGTGGCGCGCCGGTGGTGTCAAAAATTTGTAAAGATCTCGGGATACTCACTGTTGGTATCGTTACCACACCATTTACTTATGAGGGGCGTAAGCGCATGAAGCAGGCCCAGGAAGGCATTGATCGTATGCGTGAAAATGTAGACACTATCCTTATCATATCTAATGATAAACTGCGTCAGCAATTCGGCAACCTGCCATTCACCCAGGCGTTTGCAAAAGCCGATGATATACTCGCCACTGCTGCAAAGTGTATCACTGATGTGATCACTACTACAGGGCAGATAAACGTCGATTTTGCCGATGTATGCACGGTTATGAAGAACGGAGGTGTAGCTATATTAGGCAGTGCATCTGCTACCGGCGAGAACCGCGCCTTGCAGGCAGTTGAGGAAGCGCTTAACTCACCATTGCTTAATGATAGCGATATACGCGGCGCCAAGTGGCTTCTGCTCAATATCACATCGGCAGCAGGTGAGTTTGAGCACACCATGGACGAAGCCGAAGCTATACAAGCCTATGTACAAACACAGGCTGGTGACAATTGTGATGTTATCCTTGGTATGGGCCACGACCCCAACCTGAAGGAGAAGATCGCAGTTACAGTGATTGCTACAGGGTTTAATCAGAAGGACATAAATATTGAATTTCCGGCAAAGAACAACGAACCGGAAAAGATCATAGTAAAGCTGGGTGATCTCTCAAATACCGCTGAAACCTCATCAGTAGAAACAAGGTATACTGGCCGTGAGCCGGAAAGCATGGCGCCTGTACTGGTAGAAATGCCTGTTGTTAGTTACAGTGCTTATGAGTATAAGCCGTCAGAAGCTTTTGTAAAGGAAGAGGTGATCAACACACCAGAACCCGTAGAAGAGGCATATACACCTGCGCCTCCGCCGGTACCTTCTTTTACTATGGAGGAAAAGCGTATTGAAGACATGAGAATGGAGCTGATCATGAAAACGGAAGAGATAGCAAAGGAGCCAGCCAGGGAGCCCGTGAGAGAGCAGCCAAGAGAAACGGTATTTATGAGAGGTGAGCGTGTGCTTACAGATGATGAGCTCGAGGAGAAGAGAAGGTTTGAAGATCAAAAGAAAGCCCTGGAGGATCGCGCCGAGCGCCTGCGTCGCATGAGCTTTAATATCAAGGGCACAGAAAGCGCCGATGAAATGGAATCTGTTCCCGCATACATGCGTAAAAACATGAAGCTCGACAATGGTGTTGCCTCTGCCGATAATTACTACAGCGGGTATTCAGTGGGCAAGAATGATGAGCAAAATAGTTCGCAGGCTTCATTACAAACTATCAATACATTCCTCGACGGCAATAAGCCTGATTAAGTTGTTTTTTGTCTATTATATATTGCGTACGCTCCCGTTTTCTAACGGGAGCTTTTTTTATGCACACTTCATTTCCCACATGTAACAAATAGAAATAGCCGACACCACAAGGTATCGGCTATTCGCAGTATATTCAGTTAGTTTAAGCTGAAATTATTTTACTTGTGCTACCAGCAACTTGAATGATTCCGGCTCATTCATTGCCAGGTCAGCCAGTACTTTACGGTTAAGTTCTATGCCCTTAGTGGCAAGCTTGCCTATGAACTGGGAGTAGCTCAGGCCTTCTTCACGCACTGCTGCATTGATACGCACGATCCACAAAGAGCGGTAGTCGCGTTTTTTCAACTTACGGCCTGAGAATTTATAGCCCTGGCCTTTCTCCAGCACATTTTTGGCTACGGTATATACGTTTTTACGTTTACCATAAAAACCTTTGGCTTCTTTCAGTATCTTCTTTCTTCTTGCGCGCGATGCAACCGCATTGACGGAACGTGGCATATCTTAAAAATTAATTGTCGTTTTTTAATACTTTTCTTACTTATTACTTTAGTTCCAAACCTGGTATACAGGGTCGAAATATCTTAACACATTACGAGCATGCGTTTCACAAGGCGTGCATTGCTTGGGTGCACAAGTCCGTGAATACGTAAACTACGTTTGCGGCTCTTTGATTTTTTTGTCAGCAGATGGCTTTTAAAGGCCTTATACCGGCGTATTTTCCCTGTACCAGTTACTCTGAATGTCTTTTTAGCCCGGGAATGCGTTTTAGTTTTTGGCATAGTCTGTCAAATTTGGGATGGCAAAGGTAATGAAAAATTGTATTAGACTTTGGTATTTCGAAATGGACTATCTAATATTTATTATCATAATAAAATAAGCTTTTTGGCTGATTATGCACTGTCCACGGCAAATCTACCGTATCATTTATTATTTTTACCTCCGAGAACACAACTTCATGACGATATTAAGATTCAGGATTTTTTGGGAAGACGATGATCAGACGTACCGTGATATAGAAATATCAGGCAGTCAGACCTTTTTAGATTTTCATAAGGCCATTGTACAAGCCTATGAATTTGACGGTAAGCACCCCGCTTCATTTTACGAAAGCGATGATAAATGGAAGTATGGGCGCGAGCTGAACTCAGAAGTGCTGGTAAATAAAAAAGACGCGCCGGCCTTATCAATGCTCAAGACCCCCATATCTGCATTGATCAGCATCCCTGATCAGAAGTTCATGTATGTATACGATCCTGTTAAAAAATGGATCTTTCATGTGGAGTTGATAAGCGTCCTCAAGGAAGAGGTCTCCAGGCGTGTTTATCCTTTTCTGCTGCGCAAAGAAGGCATAGCGCCGGCTCAGTATGGTATAAAAGGAGTGAACCCTGACAAAATAATGGAGATAGAAGAGAAGTACGACCTCGGCGCAGATGAAATGGCAGAAGGCTTTGGCAACGAGGGTGAAGATGGCGAAGAAAGTACGGGTGGCGAAAGCGAAGAAACCATGAGCGAAGATACAGGTGGAGGCTTTGACGAATAATTGGTTCACACAGCATACATTATCGCCGGGCCTACAGCGGTAGGCAAAACAGATGTAGCCATAGCATTAGCGCAAAAGCTGCATACTGATATCATATCTGCCGACAGCAGGCAGTGCTATCGTGGTATGACCATTGGTACATCTAAGCCAGGTCTGCAGGAACTACAGGCCGTAAAGCATTATTTCATAGACGACTTTCCGGTAACTGCCGCGCTCACCGCAGCAGATTACGAATCACTTGCCCTTAAATACCTCGATGAAATATTTGCTGCTCATAACACCGCAGTGGTATGCGGGGGTACAGGCTTATATATCAAAGCCCTTTGTGAGGGCCTTGATGATATGCCCGCAACAGATGCCGCTATCACCACGCAGGTAACACAGGAGTATGAATTGAAAGGCCTGGCGTGGTTACAGCAATCTGTACAGCAGGAAGACCCGGTATTTTATGATACTGCAGAAGTAAGCAACCCTGCACGGCTCATACGCGCATTGTCCTTTAAGCGGTCTACCGGCAGCAGCATATCGCAGTACCACACACAAACTACTAAGCAAAGGCCGTTCCGGATCGTGAAGGTGGGATTGGAACTACCAAGACCATTGCTGTATCAGCGTATCAACCACAGGGTGGATAAGATGATGCTGCAGGGATTGCTTGCCGAAGTGGAACAATTGCTGCCATACAAAGAACTAAAAAACCTGCAAACAGTGGGCTATGCCGAATTATTCGATTTCCTCGATGGGAAATGCACATTGCCCGAAGCCGTCGATAAAATAAAGCAGCATACCCGCAACTACGCCAAGCGCCAGGTGACATGGTTTCGCAAAGACAAAGAAATGAACTGGTTCGCTGCTGATGACACTGCGCTCATAGAAAAAATATTGCGTTTATAATGGTCAGTGAGTGCCATCTGTGGCTGCTGGTGTACTGGCTGTTGTCGGCTGCGATGGGAATACTTTTGTAATATCTAAAACGTATCCTATTTGAAACTGCCAGTAATTATTCGGAGCGTTTGAAGAGAAACTCCTGATCATGTTGCTCGTATACTGGTAGCGTATAAATATATTGGAATTATTATTTTCAGTACTGCCGGTATTGTAGGAGAACATCAAATCAAGTGTATAATAGGGGATCACATTCTTTCCGGTTGTAAGAAAACTGTTCAGCGTGGAGATTTGTGTCTTGGTGGTATACTTATAAATAGAATCGCTGTTGTAGCTGGATAGATCACTGCTTTGTGGGCTTAGGTCGGGCGAAATAATTTTAGAAGAAGGAAAGACATAAAATAATTTCGCACCACCGTCAACATTGAGGTTTTTGTTAAAGACTCCATTAAAATGACCTTTCAGGTTAAGTCCCCATATATTACTCTTGATATTATAGACTTGGTTATTACTGTTTGTGTTCATTGGGTTGGTATTTCCCGTAGCAGTCGGAAATGAGTCAATTACATTTGTTACTGCAAGCGACGACATAATGTCAAGATAAATATGCCCCATATCTCCGCTGTGCTGCTTCCATATTTTGGGTATAACAAAAGTGAAGATGTTCGCATCTACTGTGCCATTGAAATACGCGTGTGAAAGCAAGTCCAACCTGTTCACATTCCTGTTGTTAAAAAAGTCCGCAGTGTACAGTTTGAAATTGTCTGTATTTCCATAGGTTATTTGGAAAGCTAAATTTCTTAAAAAAATGAATCGTTTTCCGAGTTTGGCCGATTTGTCAATACCCTCACCTTTATTCAATGGCTGGCTCAGTCGAGCATAATATTGGGTGAAATTTGCAGGGTCATCGTCTTGTATGTTGGTATAATTTGAATAAACGGCGCCAAAGAATTTAGTGGATTGTACTGCAATTTTTCCAGAATCAATGGTCACGATCCTCTTGGTGTTTCCATTGCAGGTTGTGTACGTAAGGGTATCTATTCCTTTCGATACACCAAAAAGTTCTATTGCTGATCCATATGCTGGCGTCAGTTGTGCAAAAACCGCTAAACTATTATCGCTCAGTTTCCAGACGCCGCCCGCCACCGAGTCAGATAGGATTTTGTGCCCGTTAATATTTACTTGAGCATCACCCGATATCGCAGGTGGTGTCGTATAAACATGTAAGGTGGCGGTAGTATAACAGCTTGCGGAAATTGAAAAAGTAATTGTTGAAGTACCGGCAGCTATAGCAGTAACAGTTCCGGTAGTAGTGCCGATCGCAGCTACAGAAGTTAAGCTACTTGCCCATGTTCCTTGCCCTGAAGTGTCATTTAGCGTAACGGATGCATTTGTGCAAATGTCCAACTGTCCGAAAATAGCACTTGGTTTCGAAGCGACAATTACTCTTATTAGCGTAGTATCTGTACCCGTAATATGGTTTATAGTGTCGGTACCTACACTTACTGTTGTTATGTTCACTGTTGTCACTCCTACGGTTGTGTCTACTTTTGCGATTTTTGGATTACTGCTTTGCCATGTGTCACTTCTCATACCGCGCGCCATTGATATTAGAGTGCCTTTACAAACAGTAGTATCAGTCACCGGGTGGTGAGTGGCAAAGGAAGTAAATGACATACACAGAAGTCCAAAGATTAAAATGATGTTTCTCATGGTATTATTTTTTCGCCTACTGTCGATCCGTTTTCGGCTTCCCGGTTTTGTGGTGAAATTTGATGGCGTACTAATCAGTGAAATCGCCTTATGGCTATTTTCATCCGGTACTATAGTTCCTGCTTAGTTGTATTAATTGGGCGCTGCTTTTGGCCCCTTTCTTCCGGAGCATGTTCTTCCGGTGATTGGCCACTGTGTTCTCGCTGATGAATAATTTGCTGGCTATTTGTTTAGAGCTAAGGCCTTCTGCTATGCAGCACAGTATCTCTTTTTCGCGGCGGGTAAGTTGTACGCCATAGGTTGTTGCTAACGTGTTCATGATCACCATGTTTAGTGATGTAAAATTGCACGAAAGCAATACGCGTTTACGCAGGAAAACCACCTGAATAAAAAGGGTATTTTCCCCGTATGGTAAATTGCAGGTTTGTATAGTGCTGAATAGCAGTATACAAAGTCTAGATAAATTCAGCGAAGTAGAGGAGGTGCCGCGTTACAGCAGCAATATGGATAGTCCGTAGTCTGCAAACAGGATCAGGATGCAGCTTACAACCACCGAAGTGGTAGATGCACGGCCTATCTCCAATGCGCCACCTTCTACATAGTAACCATAGTAGCATGGGACTATAGATATGATCAGCGAAAAGACAAACGACTTGGCAATAGCAAAGAAAAGGTTGTAGGGTATAAAGCCCGTAGTAAGCCCGAAAAAGAATTGTTGCTCGGTAAGTATGTGGGAGAATGTGCCCGCCAGGTAGCCTCCCCAGATGCAGATGCAGATGGAAACTACGATGAGGCAGGGTATCATGATCATTGATGCCAGTATACGGGGCAGTATCAGGTAGCTCTTGGTATTTATGCCCATTATCTCCAGCGCATCTATCTGTTCGCTAACGCGCATATTACCCAGCTCAGATGCTATCTTGGAGCCCACCACGCCTGCCAATACTATACAGATAACCGTAGGCGAGAACTCTAGTATAGTGGAGTCACGTACCAGGGTGCCTATGATAGACTTAGATATAATGGGGCTCACCAGCTGGTAGGCAAACTGTACGGTCATCACCATACCCAGGAATATAGATATGATGAGCACAATAGGGAGCGAACGGATGCCTATATCGTTGCACTGCTCCATGAACTCTATCCAGTACACCTTGATATTTTCGGGCCTGCGGAAACCTTCTCCTATCAGGAGGTATACTTTACCGATATGTGCGAAAAAGCTTTTCAAGTGCGTTGCAAATGTAGGCAAAAGATGTAAGTGTTCGACGGGCTATTGGCCGTAACGCAGACTTCTCTTAAAACAAAGATCCCGCCGGGTTGCCGGCGGGATCTTTGTTTTATGTCATTTGACCAGTTAGGCCAGCTTTTTCAATTCTTCGATGTGTGCTTCATCATCCCTTTCTACTTTCAGTGATCCGCTCTTATCCATATCTACGAGTACCGGTGCGGCAACGAAGATAGAAGAGTAAGTACCGGTAAACACCCCGATAAGCATAGCGAATGCAAATCCGCGTGTAGCCTCACCACCAAAGATGAACAGGATAAGCAGCGTTACAAACACCGTCAGTGATGTCATAATGGTACGGCTCAACGTATCGTTGATCGCACGGTTGATGACGCTCACCTTGTCTTCATTAGGCGATTTACGGAAATACTCGCGGATACGGTCAAATACAATCACCGTATCGTTCATCGAGAACCCGATCACGGTCAGTATCGCCGCAATGAAGTGCTGATCTATTTCCAGTGCAAACGGTACTTTACCGCGGAAGAAAGAGAACACGGCAAGGGTCAGTGCCACGTCATGCAACAGCGAGAGCAACGTACCTAATGAATATTGCCATTTACGGAAGCGGAGCAATATATACAGGAATATAGCTATCAGCGATATTACCGTAGCCTGGATAGCGCCCTGTTTCAGGTCGTCAGATATAGTAGGCAGTACAGTCTGTGAGCTCTGTATATACTTGTTGGTAAACGATTCAAAGGTAGTGCCGTCAGGTAATAGGCCTTCTTTTACCAGCCCTTCAAAAAGTTTCTTCTGTACCTGCAGTTCCACACCTTGTCCCGGTTGTGTGATCAGGTAAGAAGTGGTAATGTTCAGTTCATTGTTGGTACCGATCGTCTTTACTATCGGGCGCTCACTGAGGTAACTCTTCAGTTTTTCACGAACCGACTCACTCTCATATTTCTTATCAAATTTGATTGTGTAGCTACGACCTCCCTGGAACTCAACGCCCTTGTCGAAACCTACCCAGTAAGTGCTGATGCCCATCAGCAACACTATAACGGTGATTACATAAGTATACTTTCTGAACTCAACGAACCGGAAGTGTGCCTTGCGGAATATTGATTTCGAAATGCCTGTGAAATACTTAAAGTGGCGCTCACGTTTTGTATATACATCGGTGATCAGGCGAGATACCAGGATACCGCAGAACAGGGATAACAAGATACCGATGATCTGTGTAGTAGCAAACCCGCGCACAGGTCCCAGGCCGAATATGAACAGTATGATAGCTGTGATCAGCACCGTGATGTGACCGTCAAGCACAGGGGCATAAGAGCGCCTGTAACCATCTGCTACAGCTTGGGTATAACTCTTACCGCTAGCGAGCTCTTCTTTTATACGCTCAAAGATGATAACGTTCGTATCCACGGCCATACCTACAGTAAGTACCAGGCCCGCAATACCCGCCATGGTAAGTGTGGCATGAAGCGCAGACAGTACGCCTACTGTAAAAATAAGGTTAAGGATAAGGGAAATATCGGCAATGATACCACCGGTATTGTAGTACACCAGCATCAGTATGAAGATAACGATGAAGGAAAGCACAAGGGAGTTCATACCCTTGTTGATGTTCTCAATACCAAGGGTAGGGCCTACTACTTGTTCCTGTACAATATGCGCAGGAGCCGGAAGTTTACCAGATTTCAGGATGTTGGCAAGGTCCTGTGCTGCTTCCGCGCTGAAAGAGCCTGATATTTCAGTGCTACCTGTAGCTATTTCATTATCTACACGTGGGCACGAATAAACACGGTCATCAAGTACTACTGCTACATAACCGCCTACGTTTTTACCGGTCATATCTTTCCAGATACGTGCGCCGGATATGTCCATGTCCATGTTCACATCAGGCTGGCCGTTCATTGGGTTGTAGTCAGCGCGTGCCATAGTTATATGATCACCTTCCAGTCTTGCATTACCGCCCGGAGGCATCTTTACAGCATACAAAGGAAGACGCGCATTAGGGTCATGGTTCTTACTGTCTTCTGTGCCATACAGGAAGTGTACGTTCGATGGGAATTTGTTCTTTACTACATCCATCGCAAGGTACCTGTTCACCTTAGCGGTATCTTTTTTCGATACATAACCTACGCATGGGCTTGGGAAGAAACCGTCCTGCTGTGTAGCATTAGGTAATACCACAGACCACAGTGGGTTTTTCTTCATGCTTTCGTCTTCTTTCAGTTTAGAAGAGTCGGTAGTGCCGGCTGCCTTACCTTTCACACTGCCCTTTGTTCCTGCAAGCATGCCATTCAGGTCAGCTTTGTCAGATCCTGCACTTTTCGCCGTATCAGCCCCGGCAGCCACAGCTGCATTCTTTGCAGAGTCTGTAGTTGCAGCACTGTCCGGTGTGCCGGAAAGGTAGTTGTACAAAGCAGTATTTGCATTTGCAAACAATGGTCCTATTTCCTGGTTGGTATACGTTTCAAAGAACTGGAGCTTTGCAGTTGCCTGCAGGTAAGTACGCACACGCTCAGGGTTATGCACACCTGCCAGTTCCACGGTGATGATACCTTTCTTTTCATCCAGGTTCACATTAGGATTGGCCACGCCGAATTTATCGATACGTGTTTTCAGTACATTGTACGTACGCTTTACTGCATCCTTTGCTTCTGTGTTTATTTTAGCCAGCACCTGCGCGTTTGTAGAGCTCAGTGTGATGTCTTTTTCAGACGGCTTTGTAAACAGGTATGCCATGTTCACATTAGGATTCGCTTTTTGGTAGGCGTCACCGAAGAGGGCAATGAAATCCGCGTCGCTGTTGGCTTTAGCAGTATTCGCGTCTGCAATGGCCTTGTTCAGCGCACCGTCTTTCGGATTGTTCGACATAGACCGTACAAGGTCGTCGAGACTTACCTCCAGTGTCACGTTCATACCACCCTGAAGGTCAAGGCCAAGGCTCAGCTCTTCAGCTTTTGCGGCCTGGTATGAATACTTCTTGAGCACAGGTACACTGAAAATTACTTCGCCCTGCATACTGTCTGTAATAGACTGATAGTGAGCGTCAGTAAGCTTATCAAGAGCTGTACCGGTTGCTGATGGGTCTTCGGCCTTTGCCGCACGAATTGCCTCTGCCCGCATTTTCTTCTCCTCGTTGCGGACGATTAACGTTAACGAAAGTTGGTACAGCGATATCAAAATCAGAGCCGCAGTAAAAAACTTCACCAAACCTTTTAGATGCATGGGTTGTTGTTAAATTATCTATATAATACAATAAAAAGTAACCGCCTGACAAGGTCTCCTTGCTCAGGCAGGGGGGCAAAGATAGTATTTAATATAAAAAAATAAAGCCCCGATTTGATTTTATGGGTTTTTTCCTTGAAATGATTCAAAAAAAAATGTTTCGATAATGTTAAGTGAAAACATTATTTTTACGGAAACTAATTCTATCCGCCCCCGGCCTTGTATAAGGCTGTGGTTAAATTTTGATATGATGATACGTAAAATTACACTTTTGTTTTTGTTGTGCGTTGGCTTTCACACAATTGGGCATGCTGTCACTATAAGGGACTCAGTAAGCATATCCCTGCCTAAGTTCATGGATACAACCTGCCCAGGTACTCAGCTTACCTTCACTGCTATAGAAACTAATGATACTTTTTCATCGGTATCATATCATTGGTATACCAATAGTGTTTTTACGGGCGTCATTATAGATACTTTTAAAACAACTGCCCTTGCCGACGGTGACAGTGTATACTGTATGCTCTATTTTACAAACAGTGCAGGATTCCCCGATAGCCAACGCTCAAACGTAATATATGTATATCATGCTAGCAGCATTGCACCGGCTTTGCTTATTTCCATTACAGCCGGCAGTAATCCTGATTGTGCCGGGCATGAGCTTTGGTTCATGGCTTACCCAAAGAACGGGGGAACGAGCCCTCTATTTCAGTGGATGGTTAATGGTGTTCCGGTCGCGGGAGCCGATACCGCTACTTTCGCAGGTATATTTAGCGGCACAGATACTATCTCCTGCCAGTTGATCTCTAATTCGCCCTGCTCGGCGCCATATGATGATACGGTGATATCCAACCTTATACCTATTATCCACATACATCTGCATGCGGGTATAAATATTACCGACACGCACAATCCGATGTGCGCTGGTACTATTGATTCATTTATGGCCACCATCACTGATCCTGGTGTAGGGTCAAGCATAGCCTGGTACGTGAACAGTGTATTGGTGCCTACCGCTGTAGGTAATTTGTTTGTCACCAGTTCGCTACATAATGGCGATCTGATCTACGCGATACTGACTACGCCCGATTCTTGTGAGCTTTCTGACAGTGTTGTTTCAAATCCAATCAATGCTACGGTTATCCCACTTAACAATACTTCGGTTTCATCTGTATTGATAAAAGGGTCTAATCCCGGTTGTCTCGATTCTACCGTTACATTTGCTGGCACGTTTTCAAATTTCGGTAAGTCGCCTACTTTCGATTGGTTAGTGAATGGCGCTATTGCAGCAACCAACGTAGATACATTTACGAGCCTGTTTTTTAAAGGCGACATCGTTACTTTCAGGGTCAATGCCACAGATAGCGGCTGTTACACCAATGACACCCTCGGGTCTACTCCTTACCTGATGCTGCGTGACAGTACGCCGGCTGCGCCACTGTTATCACTGATCAATAACCAGCTTGTTAATAACATGGATGGTAAGTACCGATGGTATTTCAATACCGTTCCTGCTTATGGTGGAAGCGCGCTCCAGATTGGTGGGGCCTCTGCTAAAACGTTCCACCCTTCGTCATTGGTAGGTACCGGTTATTATTACACCATACTCGATACTGCCAACTGCCCGTCTCCCGAGTCGAACATTATCTATATCTCATTGCTGAAGGTGAATATGCTCAGCTCTGCTACGGTGAAAATTTATCCAAATCCAACATCGGGTATCCTGAACCTCGAATGGGATAACCGAACGGTAAATATGAAAGTGGACGTTTACAATATTATCGGCCAGCCGCTCTTGCACGATGAGATCATTGGTCAATCTCACCACGAGGTCAATATGGCCGCTTTACCGGAAGGCAACTACATGGTGGTCTTGCGCGACGATGATGATGGCAATACGTCCACCTACAAAATATATCTCCAGAAGTAACGTCATAGAGTATCAGAAACAAAGAGGGCCACTTAAAAAGTGGCCCTCTTTGTTTTTATGTTCAAGTCAGCACATCCGCTCAGAGGCTATCAATTGAGCTATGTAGCAGCGGTGGTAATAAATTATCTGTAAGCAGCAATGCTTGATTGTGGCGCCAGGTGCGTCATCTCTATCGGATGGCATGGCAGAGATTTGTTCCTCGTCAGCCAGGTATGCAGGTCTTCATGCAGCATTTCCTGGCCTTCTTTCGACCCCGCTATGGCAATTACATCAAATAGCAGCCCTTGGTAATCCTGTTGTAGCGCTATCTGCGCGTCATCAAACAACAGGTAATAAATGATGAACCTGTTTTTATTTATTTGGTCAAAAGGGGATACCGTAATGCAGTCGATGGTGGCATCTGTTTCCGCATTAAAACGCTGACCTGCAAGGCTTTGGAACTCTTTGCAGATATTTTCAGCTTCAGACAGTGAGTACGGTGGTTTTTTCATTGAATATTATTTTCATTTGCAATATAGAATATATGATCCGATTATTTCCAGGTATAAACTGCAATAACAGGAAAATAACGTTTTATGACTAGTAATTGTTAGCGGCATACGAGGCAGGTAGCGGGTATCCCAGGTCCTCCATAATCAGTTCCAGGTCATGTTCCTCTTCGGGGTGGTACATTCTGTCCAAGTTCATCCCGTTAACCCGTGCCCACGCTTGCCATTTCAGGGCTATAAATGGATTTTTGAATTCCCGCAGCGCTTTATATATGTTCAGGTCGGTTTGCCTGGCTATCAGTTTTACCAGCAATACACCTTGTGTCACGTTGAGTTGTTTTATTTCCGTTTCAAACTTGTTACGCATTTCATCCTCTTTGGCCTCTATAAATTGCCGCCGCTCCCGCTTACTGATATCGGTATTCCGCTTTTCCATATCCAGCGCTTCAAATAATTTGGTCGCCGCGTTCAGATACGGCAGTATCGTGGTCACATAATAGCGCATTTGATTGTAGTGGTACCTCTCTGTATCGTTTTTCCACCTGGCCACCACCTTCACCGCTTTCAGTTGTACACAATAGTCGGTGTCAGCTGATGTATGCACAGTTTGTGCATTACCTGTAAATGAAAAAGCACAAAGAAAGACTAAGAAGAAAAGTATTCTCATGAAACATTATACAGCAATATACGTACCAGTTTTCTTCAGTATAGTTGGGCGATTGTTAAAAACAAAACCATCTGACAATAATAAACTCCCTGGCTTCTTCTCGAAAAGGTACATTCAGGCAATAAACTTTCTGGCTATTAGCGGAAGAAACCTGGACATTTTGTCTTCAGGTATTCTCTTGGATTGCCAAACGCACGGAAGTAGATAGTAGCAGTGATATTACCGTACCAGTACCAGTCGTTCGACTTGCTGTCGCCGCGCTGAAAGCCATAGTCAGGGTTTACACCCGTAGTCCCGCGATATGACATTTGACGCGCTATCTTACCCTTGTATTTCTGTAAAGTATCCAGGTTCACATAAGATTTGCTTACATCGTCTAAGTAGTCGGTGTTGGTATAACGGAAGCCCAGTTCGCCGGTAAGCATGATGGCCTTACCAATGAAAAATTTAACACCGCCGCCAAATGGGAAAGCCATATTTACAAGGCTGTATGCCTTACGGTCAGGGTACATAGGCAACCCTTCGCCTTCTGTGCTCAGCGGACGTAAGAATACTTTATCGCCTGCCGGATCAATAGCATAAGGATTATAGTAAAATACCGCAATGCCGCCGAAAATGTATGGAGTCACTTTCCTCCTGAGGATGTCGATAGGAAGGAAATTGATTTCAAGGGCAGTATGGAATTCAAACAGGTGCGTGGCAAAACTGAGGTTACGTAACTGGTTATTCGGGAGATTACTGAGACTGTCCGCGGCAGAAAGATTAGTATATGTTGCGCCAACTCTTATACCTACATGTGGATTCAGGAAGTACTTATATACAATGCCCGCCATTGGCTGATAGCCATAAGACGCAAAGAATTTAGGCTGAAGGTCACCATAATAATTTGACACACCCACCGTAATACCTATCTCATGATGTTCCTGTGCGCTCCCGGAGCCTAATCCTTGTGCGTTAACGCACATAGGAAAAAGCAATGCCAATGTGTATAAAATTCTTTTCAACGCTTAAAATTTTGTTAAGTAGCACGGAAAGATAGAAATAAATTCCCGAATAATAAAACAAATTAGGCCTAAGTAAATATACGCGTTATAAATTGCAAAAAACAGCTCGCATATAATCATAAATTAATTTAATGCTAAGCCAAAGGGTAAATGTTATTTTTGCTTCGTTTCAAAATAAAAAGAATTAATGGATTTAATAGCAGAATTGCTGGAAAGAAGCATGTTGCAGGACATAATGCCAGGCACCCAGGACCAATTAAATAAAGAAATGACTTCTGGCTATGTGGGTTTCGATCCTACTGCAGATAGCCTGCACGTGGGCAATCTCGTACCTATCACACTCCTCATGCGGTTACAGAGGGCCGGCCACAAGCCTTATGCCCTGGTGGGTGGCGCTACCGGTATGATAGGCGATCCTTCAGGCAAATCGCAGGAGCGCAACCTGCTTGACATGGAAAGCATACTGCATAATTGCACTTGTATTCGTAAGCAGTTGGGTAAATTCATAGATTTTAATGACTCTGTGCCCAATGCTGCCGTCATGGTCAACAACTATGACTGGTTCAAAAAATTTTCGTTTCTCGATTTTATACGTGATATAGGTAAGCACATTTCTGTCAACTACATGATGGCCAAAGACTCTGTGAAGAACCGGCTGGAGACCGGCATGTCATTTACGGAGTTTACTTACCAGCTTATACAGGGCTACGACTTTTATTATCTCAACAACAAGCACGACGTAAAGCTTCAGATGGGTGGTGCAGACCAGTGGGGCAATATAGTTACAGGCACAGAGCTCATTCGCAGAAAAGGTGGTAGCGATGCATTCGCGTTTACTTGTAAACTTATCACCAAAAGCGATGGTAGCAAATTCGGCAAATCAGAGAGTGGAAATGTCTGGTTAGACCGCGATAAAACATCGCCATACCAGTTCTATCAGTTCTGGATGAAGATGCCTGATGCTGATGCTGCGAAAATGGCGCTGGTGTTTTCGTTTAAACCGGTTGCCGAGATAAAGGCACTCACAGCTGAGCATGAAGCTGCACCGCATCTCCGCAAACTACAGAAGATGCTGGCAGAAGAAATGACCATAATGGTGCATAGCGAAGAAGACCTTGCTTTTGCAAGGCAGGCATCAGAGATACTATTCTCACAGTCGTCTGTAGAGGTGTTGCGTTCGCTCAATGAAAAACAATTACTGGAAGTAATGGAAGGTGTGCCGCAAACTACGGGTACAAAGGCTGCGCTTGCAGAGGGTTTAGACCTCATCAGTTTTCTTGCAGATAGCGGTGTGTTCCCGTCAAAAGGGGAAGCTAAAAAAATGATCCAGAATGGCGGAGTCAGCATTAACAAAGAGAAAGTAACAGCCCCCGATTTTAAAATAACAGAAGATCATCTGCTCAACGCACAATACATGCTCATCCAGAAAGGGAAAAATAATTACACGCTGGCAACATTTAGCTAAATACTTATTCGTCATTCCGAACTGAGCGAAGTGAAACGAAGCGAAAGGAGGAATCCCCTGAGAGTTAGCAGTCCGGTGATAGATGTGTTTCCTCCCTATTGCGGTAGCAAATAACTGAAGCAAGGCGGCAGCAAACAACTGAAACAGGGCGACAGCAAATAGCGGAAAACAAGGAATGCAAAAAGGAGGCTATGTATATATCGTAACAAATAAACACCGCAACGTTGTTTATACGGGAGTTACATCCGATATATTAAGACGAATATACCAACACAAAACTCACTTCTACAAGCGTAGCTTCTCCGCCAGGTATAATGTGGAATATCTAGTTTACTATGAACGTCATGGCAGGATAGAAGATGCTATAGAAAGAGAAAAAGAAATAAAAAAATGGCGCCGCGAAAAGAAAGATGCGCTTATTAATGCCATGAACCCTGAATGGAGGGACTTATGGGATGAAATGTAGCATTCCATCATTTCGAACTGAGCGAAGTGAAACGGAGCGAAAGGAGAAATCCCCTGAGAGTTAGCAGTCCGATGATAGATAGGCTTCCTCTCTATTGCGGCAGCAAACAACTGAGAGTTAGCAGCCCGTTGAATTGGCGTAAACGCTGTAATGTCATACATTTGAGTTCATGTCGTCCCGGGTTCTACGTACGTTGCTGTTGGTTATTTCTTTGTTCGCAATAACACTGCCGGTATTTTTTTGCAATGATCCGGCCAAAGTGGATCAAAGCGATACGCAACCAACTTCTCCCTGGAAGAATGTATACGATACATCAGCTCATTATGTAGGCATGCAGACCTGTCGCGGCTGCCACGAGCCTATTTACGAGACTTTCATCCAGACCGGTATGGGACAGTCGTTCGGTTTGGCTACAAAACAGAAGTCTGCGGCTGATTTTACCCCCGCACACGCCATCGTTTACGACTCCGCGCTCGATTACTATTACAAGCCGTACTGGGTAGGAGATTCATTCTACATTATGGAGTTCCGCCTGGAAGGCCGCGATACAGTGCACAAGCGCATACAGAAGGTCGACTATATTGTCGGCTCAGGGCAGCATACCAACTCCCATATTTTCAATACCAACGGCTACCTGTTCCAGGCGCCTATCACTTTTTATACACAGAAGCACAGATGGGATCTGGCCCCCGGGTTCGAAAAAGGAGCAAGCACCCGTTTTCAGCGCCTTATCCAGATCGAGTGTATGAGTTGCCACAATGGCTATCCCGATTTCGTTGCCAACAGTGAGAATAAATTCAATGCGGTAAGAACGGGTATCGACTGCGAACGTTGCCATGGCCCGGGCAGCCTGCATGTGCAGGCCCGGCAGAACAGTACGCCCTTCGACACTTCCAAAGGCCCCGATTATACTATTGTCAATCCCCGTAGATTGCCCACAGAGTTGCAGAACAATGTGTGCCAGCGGTGCCACCTGCAGGGTATAGCAGTGCTCAACGACGGCAAGACATTCTTCGACTTTCATCCCGGTATGAAATTATCTGAGGTCATGAATGTATTTATGCCGGAGTATGAGGGTGCGCAGGATAAAATGATCATGGCCTCGCACGTCGAGCGCATGAAGAAAAGCCAATGCTATATACAATCTGGCAAAATGAGTTGCATTACCTGCCACAACCCGCATGTCAGCGTTAAGTTCACACCGCGTGCGCAGTACCTCAACGCATGCCAGGGCTGTCACAACAATGCCTCACAGCATCAGTGTACAGAATCTGCCCAGGTGCGCGCCACGAAGAATAATGATTGCGTTACCTGCCACATGCCGCACAATGGCAGTATAGATATTCCGCATGTCGCCGTCACAGATCACTTTATCCGCAAACGCCCCTTAGCTGATACAGAAAGCAAAAAGATCACTGCCTTCCTCGGGTTGAAGTGTTTTAACAACACCAATCCCGGAGCTATCACTACCGCTCGTGGCTACATGGAATTCTATGAGCGATACATCCCATCAAAAGGCTTGCTCGATTCCGCTATCCATTATTTGTCTTTGCAAAATGATGTGGAAGCCTCACAAAA
>JABDCE010000036.1:28131-30390 GCA_013288285.1 Bacteroidota bacterium | reverse complement strand
TTAAAATCAATAAATATACCGTCTTACTTTTTCCCGTTATCCGAAACTATTGGTGAATTATTCAATTTGCTGCTGACACTTCTGGTATTTTTTGTAATAATGAATTGGTTTGGATTAGTATATAGCCTTAAACTGTTGCTTATTTTTCCTTGCATTCTTTTGTTTTCCGTCTTTGTCCTTGGCCTTAATTTGTTTCTTTCTTCCATTAATGTATTTTTCAGAGATGTAGGTATTATATGGGGCACCATTCAGCCAGCCCTGTTTTTCCTTACGCCAATTGGTTATTCCGAGAACAGTATTATCCCGAAATACCGGTTGATTATTAAATGTAATCCAATCTATTATTTTCTAAAACTGGGACGCAGCATATTATATGACCCAGTGGCACCATCTTTACATCAATGGAGTAATTGTTTGATCATTTCAGCAACGATGTACATTATAGGGCATTTCGTTTTTAACAAGCTGAAAAATCAATTTATCTCCGCCATATAGGGCTTCGCAATGGATACAGATATTATTATTAAAGTTGAAAATGTTCATGTTAGTTTTTGGCAAAATAATGTGGGAGTGTATTCCATAAAAGACCTCATAACGTTAAGAAAAAGCCCATTTAAAAGTAAGACAATACTTAACAACATAAATGTTGAAGTAAAAAGAGGAGAAAGCCTTGGAATTGTAGGCAGAAATGGCTGTGGGAAGAGTACACTTTTACGTACGATTGCCGGCGTGATAAAACCAGACCAGGGAAAAGTAACGGTAAATGGTTCTTTCGCGCCTATACTTGCGATCGGAGCAGGCTTGGAGGTAGAACTTACCGGCTACGAAAATATTTCAATGCTTCTTGCTTTATACGGAACTCAAAGAAAAAATACGAATACAATAGAAAATATAAAAGAATTTTCAGAGCTGAGTGATGAAGTGTTAAGAATGCCTGTAAAACAATATTCGTCAGGTATGGTTGCTCGTCTCGCATTTTCTATATCTTTGGCAAATGATTCCGACATATTAATTATCGACGAAGTATTAGCTGTTGGTGATCAGGGATTCCAGGCAAAGTGCATGGAAAAAATTTACAATATTAAAGAACAAGGGAAAACAATTTTATTTGTTTCTCATTTTCCAGATGATGTGGCTCGTATATGCGATAAAGCCATCATGCTGGAACAAGGAAATCTGATACATAGTGGGAATTCTAATGATATATGCAACAATTACAGAAACCTATTTTAAATAAGATATATCCCGGTCAAGTACCGGTATTTATTATTTCACCTAATATTATTGATGGTGAAACATTAGCTTTGATATTATCCAATCATATTTCAATAAAAAATATATATAAAATACCTGAGAAAATAAATAACAAAAAGAATTATTTTTTTTCGGAAGAGGTCCGCAAATTATCTCTTAAGGTTTTAGACGAAAGTGTCGATAAAAATGAACAATATAGGGCTTCTTTAAAGTTCATTTTTGATAAAAGTATTGATAGTAAAGCGCTTTGGGGATTACAATTAGATTATAAGATTTTCTTTGAATTACAGGTTGAAAAAATATTTCCTGAGGCTTTTTTCATTTTCCAATATGGTACTAGAACAAAAAGATCAACTGGTGACATTAACGAAGAAGAATATATAAATTCGATTTACAAATTCAATACCGAGCACAGAACTAATAGTGTTTTGCTCAATATAAATACCGTAATTTATACTCCTGAGATTATTCTCCAAAACCTGTCATTTTCTTCAGAAGCGTACATAAAGTATACGTTTGACATTAATGAACTATTTGCAGATAAAAGGATTAGTCCCTTATATTATTTTTATGGTGATGAGAAAACAAAACAATTAAAATTTGATCTTGATAATAATAATTTAATCTCACTAAATAATCAATGGTTTATTGGAAATGAACTTTTTTTTATACTTGTGGTAGGAGATAATATTGTACAGGAATCAATTGTAAAAAAAGTAGCACAGTTCACAAATTCGTTCGCATTTGCTCCCGCAATTAATATTATTTGTAAAAACGAAAATGAGAAACGGAATGTTCAGAGATCACTTTCCAATTCCCAAATAGATATTTCACACATTACTATTACTGCATGTTATTCCAATATTGCCACTACGGTAAATGAGTTAATTAATCATAGTAAGTTTGACTATGTTGTCGTAGATGATTTTTCTGTTTCGTATTCTATTGTAAGCTTATTATCTCCTTTTAAAAAAGAGACTATATCTCCAAGTTTTATTTTTGGAA
>JABDCE010000036.1:0-28121 GCA_013288285.1 Bacteroidota bacterium | reverse complement strand
AAATGAAATAAACTCTGCTAAATTAGATTTAGTGGATATGCTAACAATATTTTCAAGCCCAAGAAATATTGCATTTTCAAAAAAGAGTTGGCAGGAAATCAATGGTTTTGATCAGTCCCTTGAATATAAAATTGCAATGTGGGATTTTACCATCAGGTCACTTGAAATAGCTGAAAATTACGCGCTTGAAATTGATGGAATAGTTTCTGATAAAGCCTACCGTGATAATATAGAGACCAGAATAATTCCTTTTGAAGGATATAAACCCATACTAGACAAACATCAGTCGCTTTTTGAAAAAAAATTAAACCAAGTAATTAAGATATTTTCAGAAAATCAATATATCCCTCAATACGAGATAAAAAAATTAAATAACAAGCTTTCTTCTTTACAATCTTTATTGATTCATTCAAAAGATGAAGTAAAGTCATTAAACAAATTAGGAGGAGAATTACAGCAACGTATCCATTTGCTAGAAAGTAGATGGCATTTTAAATTGGCCAATAAGTTCGACCGGCTTAGAAAAATATTTTTCAAAAAGAAAACACCTGGTACAAGTACAATAAAAAAATTATTAAAATTTCTGGTTTTTGCCTTTACAAAGCCAGGGTTTAGAATTATCAGAAGAATATTTAAAAGTGCATTCAGAAAACTTTATCTTATAGCAGAAGAAAGAAAAGTAGAAATTGTATATCTTGACGCTAATGTATCGAATGGTATTCACAACTACAATGACTGGATCAACAATAAACTAGATCATGTCATTTTGAAAAATGACTACGATAAAGAATCAAAATTACTTAAACTCAACCCTAAAATAAGCATTGTAATGCCGGTGTATGACCCACCGACCAACTATCTGAAATACGCTATTGAATCAGTTCAAAACCAATTGTACACAAACTGGGAACTATGCATAGCTGATGATTGCTCCCCTAACCCCTTGGTGAAAAAGACCCTTGAGGCCTATTCATTAAAAGATAGCCGTATAAAAGTTATTTTCCGTAAAGAGAACGGACATATATCAGCTTCATCAAACTCTGCCTTAGAATTGGCAACAGGTGAGTATATATTGTTTATGGATCATGACGATCTTTTGACGACAAATTGCTGCTTTGAAATAGTAAAACATTTAAACAAATATCCAGAGCAAAGTGATATAATATACTCAGATGAAGATAAAGTAGATAATAATGTATACCTTATACCTCACTTTAAACCTGATTGGGCCCCGGACAATTTACTTTCGAGAAACTATTTCGGACACGTTGTGGTAATGAAAAAAATTATTGTGGATGCTTTAAAGGGATTTAGATTAGGGTTTGAAGGAAGTCAGGATTATGATCTTATATTAAGAGCAACCGAATTGACTCAAAAAATCGGACACATACCAAAAGTATTATATCATTGGCGTATACATGAAAAATCAGCAGCACAGGGCGAAGACGTAAAACCATATGCCTATATAGCTGCAAAAAAAGCCCTAGAAGAAGCTCTAGAACGAAGAGATACTCCAGGAGAAGTAAAATATCTTTCAGGATTAAGAGGCTACCAGATTAACTATGATATTGTAAAACCTGGAAAGGTAAGTATTATTATACCCACAAAAGATCATATAAAACTTTTAGAAAACACTATTGAATCAATTATTGCAAAAACTTCATACACAAACTATGAGATTATTGTAATAAATAATAACAGTGTAACAAAAGAGTTTTTTGAGTTAATGGACAAATACCGTAGCAAATACACTAATTTTCAATGTATAGATGCGAATATTCCGTTTAATTTTTCTAAGCTAATGAACATTGGATTCAGTCATAGTAAAGGAGACTATATACTCTTGCTTAACAATGATGTTGAAATCATTCACAATGACTGGCTAAAGAAAATGGTTTCATTTGCCCAGCATGAAAAAACCGGAGCAGTTGGTGTTAAGTTATTATATCCTGACGACAATATACAACATGCAGGAGTAATCATCGGATTGGGAGGGGTAGCTGGCCATGCCTTTGTGAATCATTACAAGGATGATGCAGGCTATTTTAATTACATACAATCTACCAATAATTATTCAGCAGTAACCGCAGCATGCCTGATGGTAAGAAGAAATGTATATACTGAGGTTGGTGGTATGGATGAAAAATTTGAGGTTGAATATAATGATGTTGATTTTTGCCTTAAGATAATGGATTATGGCTATTACAATGTATACATGCCTGACGTCGAATTATACCACTATGAATCGGCAACCAGAGGGCACCCACATCAAAGCAAGGAATCATGGGATAGACACATAAGAGAAATTGCGTTATTTAAAGAAAAATGGTCAAAATATATTAAATATGATCCTTATTATAACCCAAACCTCAACTTAGGAGTTCATGATTTTAGCATGGATTTCTCCAAATAATGTGGATTAATGCTTTTTTTATACTTTTACGGCTATCATTTACACACTCAAAAAAGAAATATTTCTTAAAAGTATTTCGTTTTGAAAGTTTAGCACGATTTTTGCTGTAAGTAGGTAAACTCTCTGTTTAAACGATTAATGAAACAAGCAACATTAGATATTACCTTAGAAAGGTCTGCACCGCAGGTCATCCCGCAATCAGACATAGCCAACATACGGTATATGTTTCTGGAGATGAACCAGCAGTATATGGATCATCAGCCTGCTTCTTACTACTATACAGTAAAACGAATAATGGATGTTACCATATCGGTAGTGTTTATTGCATTGATCATGTCGTGGCTCACACCTATCATTGCGCTGCTTATAAAGCTGACCTCCAAAGGCCCTGTTTTCTTTATTCAGAAACGTACCGGTTATATGGGCGTAGAATTTAATTGCTTGAAATTCCGCACTATGTTTATTAATGATGAAGCTGATATTAAGCAAGTATCTATTAATGACAAGCGCATCACTAAGTTAGGGAAGTTTTTACGACTCACGCATATTGACGAAACGCCTCAATTTTTCAATGTGCTTTTAGGAGAAATGAGTGTAGTAGGCCCAAGGCCGCATATGCTGTATCATACCCGTTATTATTCTGAATGCATACCTTATTACAACCTACGCCTGGAAGTACAGCCTGGCATGACTGGTATGGCGCAGATAAAAGATTACATTGGCGAGATCAGCGTAGAACGTGAGTTGCGCAAACGTATACAGTGGGATATCTACTACATGAAGAACCGTAGTATCGGCCTCGACCTGAAAATACTGATAAGCACAGCAGGTAGTGTATTCCGGAAAATACTCCAGCCTTTTACAAAGAAAAAAGATAAATAGTTAAACTAATAAAGAAAAGAGATCATCGGAAGATGGTCTCTTTTGCTTTTATAATAATCCTATTGGTTACTATTAAATAAATCAGATAGAATTGATAAATTCGCAGTATTCTACACTGATAAAATTATGCGTCATGAAAATCAATAAGAAATTACTGCTAGTAAGTACACTGTGTGCCGGCATTCTAGTGATAACGCAAAGCTTTACATTGAAAGACCATGACGACAAGGCGACAAACCTTAAAGTATTACCGAAAAACACTTCAGAAGAGGATCTTCACAACATCATGCGGGGTTATTCAAAAGCATTGGGCGTGCGGTGTAATTACTGCCATGTTTCACAGGAGGTACCGGGACAACAACATCCTAAATTCGATTTTGCAGCCGATGATAAACCCGAAAAGAATGTAGCCCGCGATATGATGCGGATGGTTGACGCTATCAACGCAAAATATATTGACAAGATACAGACGAATGGACATGCCTGGGAGCAAATAACCTGCGTGACTTGTCACAACGGTAAAGCCACTCCTATTGTAAGTACCGACTCATTGATGAAGAAGCAGTAGTTACCTGCTCAACATACGGGTAAACCTTTTTATATCCACATCAGGCAATAATGTAGTCCCATGCAATAAATGTTGGGCGAAGTTGTCGGCGAAATATGGGGCCATAGCGCATCCTTTGCCTCCCATTCCGTTCAATATGCCGACTGCCGGGTACAGCGGATGTAACCCAACGAATGGCCTCCGATCCATATTGGCGGGCCTCAACGCTACTATGTGATCGATTACCTTATAGGGTATTTTCAACCAGTAGTCAAACTGCTCCTCTACCCTTCTGCGGAATGCTGCAGTTGGTGACAAGTCTACATATTTCCAATCGTGTGCCGCGCCTACCCAGAACAGATCATCCTGCCAGGGGACAATACTGATAGTCCCCTGTTTAAAAATATTGCAGCGCGGTAAGCCCGGTATTGATACCAGCAAAGCTTCCCCTTTGTCTTTTGACCATGGCAGTTTTTTAAAAAAGGGATTTGTAGCACATGCGGCGCCATCGCAGAAAATGAGCTTACCGGCCTTGATGTTTTTATAGGTCACTTGTTCCTTGGTAACGACGCAATCAGTTATGTTCAAGGTTTCTTCCAGTAGCGCTCCTTTATTTTGTAGATACTGCCGCCAGGTACTTAGCATTGTCCTGATGTCTACCAGCATACAAGGCGCTATCTTTCCTATACCATAATTGAACCGGAAATATTGCGACCACCCGCCATCATCAATAGTACTTAAATACTCTTTTTCTTCGTCGAGCTTTGCGGTGAATATATCAGCCATTTCACGAGTGGCATAAAAATCAAGTATGTCGCTGTGTTGTATGATAGTAGTACCCAACTCCCGCCCAAAAGTCGTGTATGTATCCCAGGCAAAAGATTGTAGTTCTTCGATCATCCATGAGCGTACAAGACGCTTGCCCGTAACCGGATTAATAATACCACCTGCAGCCAGGCTTGATGACACGCTTCTGTCATCAACGACTATAACGGTCTTGCCTGCCATCATCAGCTCCCTGCTCAGTAAAGTACCGCATATTCCCTGGCCTGCAATGAGATAGTCAGCGTCCATTGGCTAAATAGTGCCTGGATCCAGGCGTTTTGAAAGGTTTGTTTTTACTATCTGCCATTCATCGTCCACAATGCTGTACATGGCGGTGTTCCTGTATGTGCCGTTTGCCTTTATTCGTTCTTTGCGGAGTACCCCTTCAAATGTGGCACCAATACCTAGTATCGCGGTGCGGCTGCGCATATTAGTTTCATCAGTCTGTAGTTGTACCCGCACTGTTTGTAACACCTCAAAACAATAGGCAAGCAGCAGTAATTTACATTCACGATTGTAACCCGTACGCCAGTATGCAGGCGCATACCAAGTCCACCCTATCTCCAGTTTTTTGTTCGGCTGCGAAATGTTATGAAACAAAGTACTCCCGATAATCTTATTGGTCAGCTTATCGATAACGGTAAATGGATATTGCTCTTCCGTTCCGCGCTTGAGTATAGCACTCTTCAAATGCTGTGTTATCCTGTCAGTATCGGCGCCATTAATAGAAATGTGTTCCCATATTCTTTCGTCCTTTGCTACATCTATAAGGCCAGGAAAATGGCTACTTTCTAATGGAACAAGTTTTACTTTCTCTCCTTCCAGTATTACCGGGTGGTTTATCCAGTTCAATTTAATTGCTGTTTATACCACGCAATTTACTGAAGCGAAGACAGAATCCACAAATTAAATTACAACCCTAGCACTACTGCTTAACTACTTTAAGCACACTTCGTGAGCCCGGCTGATCCTGGGGAATGATGCCGACCAAGTACATGCCCGGAACTACCTGTTGGTTTAAATCAAGGCCAACGGCACCACCAGATGCTGTAAATGGCTGGTTGAATATCTCTCTGCCAACAAGATCAAATACGACCACGTCATAAGTTTTGCCGTACCCAAAATTACCCATCAGTTGTAGGCCATTGCCATTTATTAGTCCTTTATAGTCCGGTTCTGGATTGTTTACGGCATTTAGAGCCGTTGTCGCACTCAAATACATAGCAGTGTTAGTTGTTCCCAGATCGCCGGTAACTGAATCGATGCGGAACAATGAGGCCTTGTGCAGCCCGTCAAACCATAGATAAGAAATAGTAGTCTTGAACGCTGACAATGAGCCGTCTACTGAATCCGCTTCAATTATCTCCTTTCTGATACGGAGCACATTTGTGTAGGTGCCGGTTGGCAGTTTAAGTGTGCCGTAAGCGTCTCCCAGTTCTGAAATGTACCCTATACCTACGGTAACAGGGTTTGCTACCAGCTTATAAGTATCTACATAGGCCGTGTTATAGGTAAATGGTCGTTTTGCGATGTCGTAATCATAATAGCTATACAACGTATTTCCGGACTTATCGTAGAACCCATTGATATACGAGTCAGAGCTGTTCTCCTGCATGTGTTCAATAGAGCCATCCGGCAAGGTAATGAGCAGATTGGATGTAGAAAACTCCGCGGATGTGTCATGAGCTATAGTTGTTATTGAGAGGCCGCCGGTTGGTCCGATACCTGAAAAATCCCAGGTAATATTAGCACCGGCGCTACCCGTTCCTATTGAAGTGCTATTGACCATGTTAATGACATCCCCGATATTGTAAAATTCGTTGTTAGATACAATTGGCTGTGCAATTAAACCTGCCGGTAACAAAGTGAGTAAAGAGATAATGAGCTTTTTCATAGCAGAAAATTTTATTGTCCATTTTTTAGCATAGCACAACAAATCCATGCCATTAAATCATATTTCAGACCCCAGCAGCATGAATACATAAAAAATCCACCCAATAAGGTTAGTAGAAATCTGACGGCTTTCTAATTCAGACTGTCTATTTTTGCAGCCATGGGCTCAAAAAACATCTTGTATTACCTGTTCTCTGTAGTGCGCGTTTTTTTGTATCCTTTTGCGTTGCTGTATGGCGCTATTGTATGGCTGCGCAACAGAATGTACGATGCCAAATTCTTCTCGTCCATAGAATTCAGCGTGCCTGTCATCACCGTTGGCAATCTCTCCACCGGTGGCACCGGCAAAACGCCCCACGTGGAATACCTGATAAGGCTGCTGCAATACCAATATAAAGTTGCTACTATGAGCCGGGGGTATAAACGCCATACACAGGGCTTCCTGCTGGCGGATGCAGACACAAATGCTTTGCGCATCGGCGATGAGCCGATGCAATACCATATAAAATACCCCGAGCTGGTGGTGAGCGTGGCGGAAGAGCGCATGATAGGTATCCCCATGCTATTGCAGCGCCGGCCAGACATAGATGTCGTTTTGCTTGACGACGCATACCAGCACCGTTCTGTGAAGGCAGGCATGACCATACTGATCACTGACTTCTCAAAACCTTTCTTCACAGACCATGTACTGCCATTCGGTAATTTGCGCGAAAGCCGCAGCGCGTATAAACGGGCAAATGTGATCCTTGTCTCCAAATGCCCGTTAAATATTACAGCAGAAGAAGCAAAGGCTATAGAGGATAAAATTTCACCACTACCCTACCAACAGGTATTTTTTACGGGTATACAATATGCTACTCCTTACAACCTGGTCACTAAAGATCCCATATCGCTGAGCGGTAAACATATAATATTGGTATGTGGCATTGCTCGGCCAGAACCACTAGTAGCATTCCTGAAAAACAATGCAGCCGACGTGCATGCTTTATCTTACCAGGACCATCATTACTTTGTAAGCAGCGACCTTGAAGAAATGAAAGCTACCCATGACAACTGGAATGTAACAGACAAAATAATAGTAACTACAGAAAAGGATGCAGCCCGCCTGTATCTGCATTTTAACAAACTCAAAGATTGGGAAATAACCATCGCGGTGCTTCCTATTGCAGTTACCATATTGCTAAACAAGGGAGAAGAGTTTGACGCCGCTATCATGAAATATGTAGACAGTGCCGTTGCTGAGAACAGGGAAATGATGGGACTTGAGTAAATGGGTTACTCGTAAATATCTTTCCTATTTCCTACTTTCCTAACGTTTACAATTCTTACTGCGTCGTCAATAAAATAAATCACACGGTAATCACCTACTCTTACTCGCCATAAATTTTCTTTAGTCCCGTTCAGTTTTTTACATCCATGCGGGCGGGGTTCATTTCCTAATTGTTCTATTACAAATGTAACAGTCGTAGAAATGCCTTTAGGTAATTGCTTTAATTCTTTTAAAGCCTCCTTTTTGATAATGATATGGTACACTATCGCTTATGTGCTTTTTTAAGTTCGCGTTTCGCATCCTCCCAACTTACATCTTCATCATCCTTCCTGCTTTCGGCAATAATCACATCAAGCACATCTTCTATTTCCTGTTGATGGCGCTGTAACTGCTTTAAGTCTATTTGTACTGCAATCTTCTCATTTTTGTCGTTCGTTACGAAGCTTACGCCTTTCATATCTTCCTGTTTATTCCAAAATTAGCATATTCCTTAATACCCAACAAAAAGACCGCCCAAATGAGCGGTCTTTTGTTATAATCTATTACAATTGAACTATTCTTCTTCGTCGAACTGAAGCACGTCCTTGTTAGCCATCAGCAATTCGAACTCTTCCTTAGATCCTACAACCAGGCTTTCGAACTCACGCATACCAGTACCGGCAGGTATCAGGTTACCAGTGATAACGTTTTCCTTAAGACCTAACAGATAGTCGGACTTACCGGAGATAGAAGCCTGTGACAGCACCTTCGTCGTTTCCTGGAAGGATGCCGCAGATATCCAGCTCTGTGTACCCAACGATGCCTTGGTAATACCTAACAACATCGGTGAAGATGTAGCGGGGTTTGCATCACGATACTCAACAACTTTCTTATCTGCACGACGCAGGCCGCTGTTCTCTTCGCGTATTTCGCGGATGGTAACGATCTGGCCCGGATGCATCTTATCTGAATTGCCTGCTTCGGTAATTACCTTCTTGTCGTAGATCCAGTCGTTCTCATCCATGAATTCGAATTTGTCCACTGTATCTTCTTCAAGGAATTTGGTATCTCCCGGATCAACAATATTTACTTTACGCATCATCTGGCGAACGATCACTTCAATATGCTTGTCGTTGATCTTCACACCCTGCAAACGATAAACTTCCTGAATTTCATTAACCAGGTATTCCTGCACCGCGAATGGCCCCTTGATAGACAGGATGTCACTTGGTGTAGTGGCACCATCAGATAACGGCGTACCAGCCTTTACAAAGTCGCCGTCCTGAACCATGATGTGGCGGGTAAGCGGAACCAGATACTTCTTAACCAATCCTTCACGTGATTCAACGATGATCTCACGATTACCACGTTTCACGTTACCGAAGCCTACAACTCCATCTATCTCTGCAACTACCGCAGGATTACTTGGGTTACGTGCTTCAAACAATTCAGTAACACGTGGCAGACCACCGGTGATATCCCGGCTACGACCCATCACACGCGGTATCTTTACCAGTACCTGACCGTTATATACATCGTCATCAATATTAACAACGATATGCGATCCCACAGGAAGGTTATACATCTTCTGTTCCTTCGCGCCGTCAATATAGATACTTGCTATTTTCGTTTTATCCTTGGTTTCAATAACCACCTTCTCACGGTGACCTGTCTGTTCGTCAGCTTCCTCGCGATATGTGATACCTTCTATTACAGAGTCAAAGCGAACCTTACCGCTGATCTCAGATATGATCACCGCATTGAACGGATCCCATGTGCAGATCACATCGCCCTTAGACACTTTCTTGCCATTGGCAATTTTCAGTACAGAACCATAAGGGATGTTGTTAGTAATGAGCAAACGATCGTTTGTCATATCTACAATACGCACCTCACCGGTACGCCCGATAACCACTATCTGATCTTCGCCTTCAGCATCTTTGTACTTGGTAGTACGCAAACCATCAAACTGGATAGTACCATCAAAGCGAGCTGTTAACTGCGATTCGATAGCAGAAGAACCCGCGACACCACCTACGTGGAACGTACGCAGTGTAAGCTGTGTACCCGGCTCACCAATGGACTGTGCAGCGATGATACCTACTGCATCTCCCTTCTGTGTCATATAACCGGTAGCCAGGTTTTTACCATAGCATTTCGCACATACTCCTCTGCGGCTCTCGCAGGTAAGTACCGAGCGTATCTCTACGATATCAATAGCTGTTTCTTCTATTCTGCGGCCAATATCTTCCGTGATCTCTTCACCTGCATTAGCTATGAGTTCCTCAGTAAGCGGATCATACACATTGTGCAGAGAAGTACGGCCCAAGATACGGTCGTAAAGCGGCTCTACTATTTCTTCATTATCTTTCAATGCCGATGTAGCTATACCGCGCAGGGTACCGCAATCTTCGCCATTTATCACCACATCCTGTGCCACATCCACAAGACGACGTGTCAGGTAACCTGCATCCGCCGTTTTAAGTGCTGTATCCGCAAGACCTTTACGCGCACCGTGCGTAGAGATGAAGTACTCCAATACACTCAATCCTACCTTAAAGTTAGACAGGATCGGGTTTTCAATGATTTCTGATCCTGAAGAACCACTACGACGAGGTTTAGCCATCAGGCCTCTGAGGCCGGCAAGCTGTTTTACCTGCTGTTTGGATCCACGCGCACCTGAGTCAAGCATCATGTACACGGAATTGAACCCTTGCTTATCGGCAGCCATTTCACGGATCAACGTTTCTGTTACACGGGTATCAACACGAGACCAAACATCGATCACCTGGTTATAGCGCTCGTTGTTTGTAATTAGGCCCATGTTGTAGTTGTCCCATATTTCATCTACCTCAACCTGTGCATTAGCCACCAACTGCTCCTTAATATCAGGTACAGTAAGGTCTTTAATGTTGAACGACAGACCACCCCTGAATGCTGTACGGAATCCTAATGTTTTAATATCATCGAGGAAGGCTACAGTTTTAGGGATATTTGTGTTCTTGAGTATCTGGCCAATGATCTCACGAAGCGACTTCTTGGTAAGGAGCGCATTCACAAAACCGTTTTCCTTCGGAACGAACTGGTTGAACAGCACACGGCCAACCGTTGTTTCGATCAGTTTGATTTTCAGTTCACCATCATTTTCACGCACACTGGCCCGCACCTTGATCCATGCATGCAGGTCAGCACGGCCTTCGTTATGTGCTATTATTACTTCTTCCTGGCTATAGTATGCCTTGTTTTCACCTTTTACCTTTTCGGTATCAGTTGATTTCTTTCCTTTAGAGATGTAATACAGTCCCAATACCATGTCCTGTGAAGGCAGGGTAATAGGCGTACCATTCTGCGGGTTAAGGATGTTGTGTGACGCCAGCATCAGCAACTGAGCTTCTGCGATTGCAGCATTGCTCAGCGGCACATGCACCGCCATCTGGTCACCATCGAAGTCAGCGTTGAACGCCGAGCACACGAGCGGGTGCAATTGTATCGCCTTACCTTCAATCAGTTTAGGCTGGAATGCCTGTATTGACAAACGGTGAAGCGTGGGGGCGCGGTTAAGCATAATAGGATGGCCTTTCAGTACATTTTCAAGAATGTCCCAAACTACAGCCTCTTTACGCTCCACTAACTTTTTCGCGCTCTTAACTGTTTTTACTATACCTCTTTCAATGAGTTTGCGGATAATGAACGGTTTGAACAACTCAGCCGCCATATCTTTCGGAAGTCCGCACTCATGCAATTTCAATTCAGGGCCTACCACGATAACCGAACGACCGGAATAGTCAACACGCTTACCCAACAGGTTCTGACGGAAACGGCCTTGTTTACCTTTCAGTACATCAGACAATGATTTCAGCGCACGACCACCTTCTGCTTTTACAGCATTTGATTTACGGCTGTTATCAAACAATGAGTCAACTGCTTCCTGGAGCATACGTTTTTCATTACGTAAGATCACCTCAGGAGCCTTGATCTCTATCAGCCTTTTCAGACGGTTGTTACGGATAATAACACGACGGTAAAGATCGTTAAGATCTGAAGAAGCGAAACGACCACCATCCAATGGAACTAACGGGCGCAATTCCGGTGGAATAACCGGTATATATTGCATCACCATCCACTCCAGGCGGTTTTCTATGCGGGTGTTTGCATCACGGAATGCCTCTACCACGCTCAGGCGCTTAAGAGCTTCCTGTTTACGCTGCTGCGATGTTTCGTTCGCAGCTGCATTACGCAGGTCGTAAGACAACTTATCAAGATCAATGCGTGCAAGCAGCATCTGCACTGATTCAGCACCCATCTTAGCTATGAACTTATTCGGGTCTTCATCCGGCAGGTATTGGTTCTCCTTAGGAAGACTGTCCAATATTTCCAGGTACTCATCTTCAGTAATTAACTGCTGGTGCGTAGTCTCGGAATCTTTAAGGTTTAATTTTGTGCGGATCAGATCTTCGCCCTCGCCTGCATTTATTACTACATAACGCTCATAGTAAACAATGCTTTCCATCTTCTTAGAGCTTACACCCAGCAGGTAACCTATTTTATTAGGCAGGCTCTTAAAGTACCAGATATGTACTATAGGAACCACCAACTTGATGTGACCGAGACGTTCACGGCGAACTTTCTTTTCTGTTACTTCCACACCGCAACGGTCGCAAACGATACCCTTATAACGGATACGTTTGTACTTGCCGCAATAGCATTCATAATCCTTTACCGGGCCAAATATTTTTTCGCAAAACAAACCATCACGCTCCGGCTTGTAAGTACGATAATTAATTGTTTCCGGCTTCAGCACTTCTCCATAAGAGCGATCGAGGATCGCGTCAGGAGATGCAAGGCTGATGGTGATCTTACTAAATCCTGCCCGTGGGCGGTTATCTTTCTTTATTGCCATATCTTTTCTATTAAGTATAAAGTCGTAAGTAGAAAGTATAAAGTCGCGAATAAAAAACTATAGAGTGCCGTGTAAACCAAATACCATTCTCTGAACTTCGGTAATATCCTTTACAAGCTTGCTATATACTTCGCTATTCACGTAATTTAATTTTTTACTGATTACTAACTGTGTTTCCAATTCATAAGCCGAACCTAATGCAACAGTGAGAAACTGCTTAAAATAAGCTGCTGAATTTCTTCCTGCACCTTCAGCAATGTTACTCGCTATAGAAGTTCCGCAACGTTGCATTTGGCTCGTCAAATTGTATCTTTCGCTTTCAGGGAATTTTCTGGTTATTTCATAAATGTTGACCGCAAGGTCAACTGATTTTTGCCAAACAATCAATTCCCTAAAATTGTTCATAAATAAAGAACTTCATAGATAACATAAGTAGTGTAAGTAGCAGCTTTCGACTTTCTACTTTCTACTTTAGACTATTTATTCAAATTTCAATTCCAAACCTAAACCACGCAACTCATTTACCAATACATTGAATGACTCCGGTATGCCTGGCTTAGGCACATTGTCGCCCTTCACTATTGCTTCATAAGTTTTTGCACGGCCCACTATATCATCTGATTTCAGCGTCAGCAATTCCTGCAGTATGCTTGATGCACCGTATGCTTCCAGTGCCCAAACTTCCATTTCACCAAAACGCTGTCCACCGAACTGTGCTTTACCACCCAACGGCTGCTGTGTGATAAGGCTGTAAGGCCCGATAGAACGTGCGTGCATCTTGTCATCGACCATGTGATGCAGCTTGATGATATAGATAATACCAACGGTTGCTTTCTGGTGGAAACGCTCTCCTGTTTCGCCATCATACAAATAGGTATGTCCGAAATCGGGAAGTTCCGCCTTAATGATCAGGTTTTCTATTTCCTCCACTGATGCACCGTCGAAGATCGGGGTAGCATAACGCTCGCCCAATTTCTCACCTGCCCATCCGAGGATGGTCTCATATATCTGCCCGAGGTTCATACGGGAAGGTACGCCCAGTGGGTTCAGCACCACGTCAACCGGTGTACCGTCTTCCAGGAATGGCATGTCTTCTTCACGTACTATCTTGGCTACTATACCCTTATTACCGTGACGGCCCGCCATCTTATCTCCCACCTTCAGCTTACGCTTGCTGGCAAGATATACCTTAGCTAATTTCAGCACGCCCGCTGGCAACTCATCACCTATGCTCAGGTTGAACTTTTCGCGCTTGTAGCGGCCCAGTTCTTCGTTGAACTTGATGTTGTAGTTGTGCAGCAACTGGTTGATCAGGTCGTCAGTTTCCTTATCACCTGTCCAGCCCAGTGGGTTCACATTTTGGTAATCGATAGAACCAAGTGTCTTTGAGTTGAACTTACCACCCTTGCTCAGCACTGTTTCACCAAAGTTGTTGGTGATACCAGCCGAAGCCTTGTCTTTAAGGAGTATCTGCAACTTCTCGAACAGGAAGTTTTTCAGGTCTTCCAGGTTCTTCTCGTGTACCTTTTCTATTTTCTCCAGTGCAGATTTTTCACGCACCTTAGAGTTCTTGTCTTTCTTAGCACGCTGGAACAACTGCTTGGATATAACAATACCTTCCGTACCACTTGGCGCTTTCAGCGATGCATCTTTAGCATCACCTGCTTTATCGCCGAATATAGCACGCAGCAGCTTTTCTTCCGGTGTAGGGTCTGTTTCGCCCTTAGGTGTTATTTTACCTATCAGGATGTCGCCTTCGCCCACATGCGCACCTATGCGTATGATACCATGCTCGTCAAGATCTTTGGTAGCCTCTTCTGATACGTTTGGTATATCCGCAGTCAATTCTTCTTCACCCAGTTTTGTATCACGCACTTCCAGTTCATACTCATCGATATGCACCGATGTGAACCAGTCTTCACGTACTACTTTTTCGTTGATCACTATCGCATCCTCGAAGTTGTACCCTTTCCATGGCATGAACGCCACTTTCAGGTTACGGCCCAGGGCCAGTTCTCCGTTCTGCGTAGCATAACCTTCAGTAAGGAAGTCACCGGTTTTCACCTTCTGGCCTTTGCGCACAGCCGGACGAAGTGTCATGCTGGTGCTCTGGTTGGTCTTCTTATACTTGGTCAGCGTGTATATTTTCAGATCGTCTTCAAATGATACAAGACGGGCAGTTTCTCCACGGTCATAACGAACATGAATATGATCCGCGTCTACGTATTCAACGACACCATTGCCTTCTGCATGTATCTGGATACGTGCATCACGGGCAGCCTTTGCTTCCAGCCCGGTACCTACTATAGGCACCTGCGGAATGATCAATGGCACCGCCTGGCGTTGCATGTTCGATCCCATCAGCGCACGGTTGGCATCATCATGCTCCAGGAAGGGGATCAGCGATGCACTCAAACCAACGATCTGGTTTGGCGCCACGTCCATGTACTCCACTTCTCCCGGGTCTAATATCGGGAAGTCACCCGTCTGGCGCGATTTGATCTTATCTTCAAGGAAATTCCCCTTTTCGTCCATAGGCACGTTGGCCTGGGCGATCTTGGCAAGATCTTCTTCTTCTGCACTCAGGAAACGGAAATTCTTCAGATCCACCTTACCGTCTTTTACTTTACGGTATGGCGTTTCGATGAAGCCCATATCATTGATCTGTGCGTGAACGCACAACGTAGATATAAGTCCGATGTTTGGTCCTTCCGGTGTTTCAATGGTACACAAACGGCCATAGTGGCTATAGTGTACGTCACGCACCTCAAAGCCTGCACGCTCTCTGCTCAAACCGCCCGGGCCTAACGCGGAGATACGACGCTTGTGCGTGATCTCGGAAAGCGGGTTGGTCTGGTCGAGGAACTGTGATAACTGTGATGTACCAAAGAACGAATTGATAACGGATGACAATGTACGCGCGTTGATCAGGTCAATCGGTGTGAACACTTCATTGTCACGCACGTTCATACGCTCACGAATAGTACGCGACATACGCGCCAGGCCTACACCGAACTGTGCAAACAACTGCTCGCCTACGGTACGTACACGACGGTTGCTCAGGTGATCAATGTCATCTATTTCCGCTTTACCATTGGTAAGGCGAACCAGGTATTTAATGATGGAGATAATGTCTTCCCTGCTCAGCACCTTAGTGGTCAGGTTCACATCAAGACCAAGCTTACGGTTGATCTTGTAGCGGCCTACCTCACCGAGGTCATAACGCTTATCACTGAAGAACAGTTTTTCTATGATGCCACGTGCTGTTTCATCATCCGGCGCATCAGAACCGCGCAACTGGCGGTAGATATGCTGTACAGCTTCCAGTTCTGAATTGGAAGTATCCTTGTTCAGCGTGTTGTAAATGATAGAGAAATCACCACTTACTTCTTCCTTCTGCATGAACACTGTTTTGATACCCATTTCCAGGATCATGTTCATGTTATCTTCATCCAGCGTGCTGTCGCGGTCCAGTACCACTTCATTACGCTCAATGGTCACTACTTCACCGGTGTCCTCATCTACGAAATCTTCTGTCCAACTGCGCAATACGCGTGCAGCCAGTTTACGGCCCACATTTGCCTGGAGGCTCTTCTTGTCCACCTTCACCTCGTCGGCCATGCCGAAGAGCTGCAGGATGTCCTTATCTGTTTCATAACCTATTGCACGAAGCAATGTGGTTACCGGGAATTTTTTCTTACGGTCGATGTAAGCATACATCACATTGTTGATGTCTGTTGCAAACTCCATCCATGCGCCCTTGAAAGGTATCACACGGGCGCTGTATATCTTCGTGCCGTTCGGGTGAACGCTCTGTCCGAAGAATACGCCGGGTGAACGATGCAACTGGGAAACGACAACACGCTCTGCGCCATTGATCACAAAGGTACCACGTGGGGTCATGTAAGGGATATTGCCCAGGAACACATCCTGTACAATGGTCTCGAAATCCACGTGTTCCTCGTCATTACAGCTCAGCTTCAGCTTCGCTTTCAGCGGTACGGAATACGTAAGGCCACGCTCCATACACTCCTCAATGGTGTAGCGGGGCGGGTCTATGAAATAATCAAGGAACTCCAGTACGAAGATGTTCCTTGTGTCAGTGATCGGGAAATTCTCCTTGAACACACGAAATAAGCCTTCGTTGTTACGCTTATCAGGCGTTGTTTCAAGTTGGAAAAAATCCTGGAACGATTGGAGCTGAATGGCCAGCAAGTCCGGGGTTGCTGCTGCATCATGTAACTTTCCAAAGTTAACTCTCCCGGATGCGGTCTTTTTTTGTGGTATTGCCATAGTAATTTTAAGTCCTTTTTACAAACAAAAAAATCCTGCGAGGTAGGCACAGCCTAACTCTACAGGTAATCTGTAATATCAAAAAATGATCAAAATAAATTTATACACGTACTTGTACCTTGGAACAAAGGGATGCAAAGATAGCAAAGAGGGCTTAATTAATCAAAAAATATTCCAAACTTTCAGAATTTTCGCCCGACGGCTGAAAACCCCTGTAAAATAGCGGAGTATTTATTATTTGATAATGAATAAATTGTGACGGTTTTGTTAAATTCTTTTCTGCCTATCTTACCATATTATACCGCTGTAATTCCCATACATGATAAATTGAATCTGACGAATGACTTGTACGCATTTTTACTATCCCCACATCATTATTTATATAAAAAGTATCACCGTCATTGGAACTCTTGTAGGAGTTGCAAACCACAAATTCAACATTGTAGTAAGTGATACCATTAATAACCAAAAATGGCTGTATAACACTTGGATCGAGGGGCAATGAATAAAGTGTGTATGGCTGGTCGACGACAAGAAAAGAGGTCGCCACATTCAGATGCAGGCCATTCTCGACCAATTGCCAATCCCAGTTATTAACGACCGTATCAGCCCCGGCGGTATTATACTCACATGAATGAATTTTAATAACTGCATAGGTAGTAAAAGATTTCGAGCCATTGTTTCCACTAAACGAATCATTTACATCACTCAATACAGCAATGCTATCTATCCTATTGGTTATCGAATCCTTGTATATCCAATACGTTCCAGGTTTGTAATAAAAATATTTCACTATCGAATCATCGATACCTTCCCTGAGATTCGGTTGCTCCGGAGCGACAGATTTATTACACGCAGACAGAACGATAAAAATAAACAAACAATACCATTTCAATGTCATAAAATGCATGGTTTAAATCATTTATTGGTCATTAATCGGTGTATTATTCTTTAGTAAATTTAAAATTTTCATTTTTTCCTAATCCAACAATTTGAATTACATATACAGAAGGAGTAAGTGACTCAATATTTAATTTAGTCGAATTATTTATATTTTTTATGTTTTCACTCCGTAACACTTTACCACTGATATTTGTAACTCTTATTTCTATCGAAGTTCCTATCCCATAATCTTTACTGAAGTTAATATTTAATTCATTAAATGCAGGATTTGGATAAATAGTTGTCTGCTCGTAATATTTGATTTCTGTTTTTGTAAATGCATTATTAGCACCTACGCTTTGATTTGCATTTACACTTAACGTTCCTATAAAGGAATCTATTGTAGATTTGACAAGACTACATAAATCATTCTCATTGAAGGCAGAATCGGTAACCAACTGCAATTTTGAAGATATGGATTTTCGAATATCAGGAAGCAGAGATGTATCCGACAAATGAACTTCATAACATGGAGGATCTTGCTCACCCTTAAAAGCACCACCACTCGTATAGGAACTTAAAGCACACGCATCTGTAGCTTTTACGGTCCAGGATGTTACAATGCCTGGAAAAGTTGACAAAAACGTATAAGAATCGGAAACTGAATATAACGTGCCGAGTGTCGCATCATGTATAGTCCACATATGAGAGATTCCAGATATTGTGGACGTATTAAATATATACCAATTTATTAAAAAGGGCCCTGCAAATAATAAAATATGAATTTTAGAAACTACCGGAGGTGCAGGAGGTACTCCAGTAGCAAATGTTATTGGTAAATTTACCACGGGACAAACAGGATTGTCGTCACTAAATTTTATCCAACCAGTAGTTCCACTACCCGTTTTTATAAGTTTAGCGCTAGTCCAGGTTTCAGAGCCAGGAATTAAAGTGAGATTTGAGCTACATGACCATCCTCCAAGGCCAGACGGAGTAATGGGGTTACCAGTAGTTACATTGGGCACACCTGCGGAATTTGTCAACGTCACAGAGAAACTAGTCGTCCCAGTAATACATGGGCTTGGTAAGGATATCTTGCGGTCACATAAATCATAATGAGGAGAAGTTCCATAAGGGTTGGCATCAGGAAATTGCTGGTATACCCTTACCCAATCAATTTTCATTTGTCCAAGATTGAAACTACCTGTAGGCCAAGTATCCCTATCTACAAACATTTGCATTACCATCCTGATCCACCCATCTTTCCATGGAAATTGTTCAGATTCATTATAAGTGCCTGCACCAGGTATACAACTATATGCTGGTAAATAGGGGAAAGTTGATGAATAATACCTTGCAACTTGTTTACGCGGATAACCATCTACATACCATGTTATTTCATTCTCATCCCATATTACTTTATAAATATGATAAGAGTTAAACAGGCTCCACCAATATGATGATCCAGATGATGGGTAATGAGGGGATGCCGTGTTATCAAAGTAATTATAATGGGGTAATGGGCCAATAGCGTTATGCATTTGCGTTGACCATTCCATTCTTTTATTGCCACTTTTTGATATATCTGGAGCGTAAAATCCTTGAGGATCTCCGTAAGTCTCGCATCCTGATATAAAAATAGGGCCATTCACATCCGGTAAATAAAAATTACAATGTGCAAACATAAACGAAGGGAAACTAATACTCGCCTCAAAACAACCATGATTAAATGAACCCAATTTACCACTACTTCCTATTTCCCCTGCATAAAAATGAGTATCATAAACAGTGTCTATTTGATAATAACCACTATCAAGATAAACGGTATCAGTCACAGGGAAATTTCCGTTCATACGCATAATTGACACTTTGTCCATATTCAAAATACAATGTCCTGAGCCATCATTGGGAATAATACGGGAAGCTCTTGTAAGTGTGGTAACGCTGGAGATATTTAATGTAGCATCAGGACAAGTATCCCATTTATCAACATCTAAATCATACTGATGATATATTCCCGGATAGGGTACTGATTTATCTGTTACTCCATTAAATTCATCATAAAATACAAGCTTATATGTTGCTGGGGTGCACAAAATCGTTGAAGGGTAAAAAGTAGTAGATGTTGGGATAGGCCATACAGGCGGATATGTAGGTTGTGCCCTTACAATAAATGCTGTATTAACAGCTAATAAAGAAATAAAAATAAAGCTCTTTTTCATAGTTTTTTGATTTAAATTTTTGAGTGAACATTATGCATTTAATCGATTTCTAATTTATATAGTTAACAAGATTAATAAAAAAAATTAAAAAAAACAATTTCTGTAATATCTTTTTATATTATTTTCGTTAGCATTAGTGCGCCTGTCACGGCATTTACCAGTGTAAACCACATTACGCCGTCTATCGGCTCGGGAGAAGCATATGTGCTGGCACAGTTTTGCATGATCTCTTTGCAGAAACTAAAAAACAAAAACTATGAAAACGAAAACAATTATCCCGGCTTTAGCTTTGTTAGCCCTGGCATCATTTACTTCCTGTAAAAAGAACTACACCTGTACCTGTACCACCGTGGTAGCAACTGTATCTGACGTGCAGACGCACAACATAGATAACGCTACCTACAATGATGCGAAGAACCAATGTAATAACTACCAGACACAGGCCAACAACAGCCTGCCAGGCGGTACTACTTGTCATTTATAGGATCAGGAAACCGATAGTCATATTAACTAATAAAGCACCTGTTTGTCGGTGGTTTATTAGTTAATACCATGTTACGCAAATAAAAAACAAACATTCATTTTTTGGTTTTTTTGAAAAATGGGCTACTTTCGCGCCACACTCATAAAAACCAAAAAAATGAAAAAATTATTTACAATTGCCCTCGTTGCATTGGCTGCTTCAACCCTTACTTCCTGCAAGAAAGATTATACATGTACCTGCACGGAAACAATTTCTGGCTCTACTCCGGTAGTAACGCCTTACCCACTTGGTAGTCAGACAAAAAGCAAAGCCACTAGTTTATGTAGTTCTGAGCAAACAACTGTAACTGCCACTGCCACAGCTGCAGGCGTAACAGGGTTTTCTTATTCTTGCAGTTTATAACTATTATGAGTTAACAATACTAATTTTGAAAAGGACACCTGCACCGGTGTCCTTTTTGTTTTTCAGGGATACTGTGAATCAAGGTTCAGACATTTGTTTAAATTTACAAAACGCAATACCATCGTTTTATGAGAAATAGTATCCTTACTACAATTGTTGCTATGACTCTTATTTTATACTCTTCGTGCAACAAAAAAGACTACACTTGTACCTGCTCCGAAACAGTAAACCATGTTTCCACCGTTGTCAGCGCCATTACTATACACGATACGCAAAACAACGCGCAAAGCCAGTGTGCCCAGGATGCCACGAATAATTATGGCGGCACCGGGGCCTATGTTTCCTGTACTTTAAATTAACCCAGCTATGAAACGATTACGCACAGTTACCACATTTTTATTCCTTAGCTTATTGTTGGCCTCGTGCAAGAAAAACTATACATGCACCTGTAGCTATAGTCCTATAGGCCTGGCTTCAACCGTGCCGGCAAATGTGGGTTATGAGCTGGGCAAGCAGACCAAGGATAAAGCCAACGATCTGTGCAGGTCTTACCAACTGACACTGACCGCCTATAGCGACACCGGACAAATTCTTCCCTTTACCATAGCCTGCGGGGTAAACTGATCTTTAATAACGCTATTTTTGAACGCTATTTCATAACCCATGCGGCATATTTTACGGGCCATCTTCATCTTATTATCTGTAGCTACAGGGGCTTTATTCCTGTATTCGGGCTATACCAAGCTGTTCCCTACCCTTCAGTCGTTTGAGTATACTATAGTAGAGTTTGTGCATCTGCCCTGGTTGCTTGCCGCCATCGCTGCACGGTTCTTCGTGGGCCTGGAGTTCGGCCTGGGAGGGTTAATAGCCATTCACTTTTTCGGCAGGAATAAATGGGTACTGAAAACTGCGTTTGCCCTGCTGATCATATTCAGTATCTACCTTGTATACTTGTGGGCAGCGGTGGGTAATAACGTTAACTGTGGTTGCTTCGGAGATGCCATCTGGATGAGCCCTTCGGCCTCCTTAGTCAAAAATGGCATACTGCTGGTAGTTATTGGTTTGCTTATCCGTTATCATAATGGCCTTAATAACCGATTTGCAGTAGTAGCGGCACCAATACTACAGGCTTGCACCATAGTGCTCATCTTCATACTGTTCTCCATACCCTTCCGCCAGCCCGATTTTCTGCGTAAGGACAGGTACAAGATCGACTTTGATAAAGTGGGCCTCAGCGGAGGCGCCACACCTGATATACTTAGCGTAGCCAGCAAAAAAGATACCCTTATTAAGGATTCAACCGCAGCGCCCATCGACCTAAGCAAGGGAAAACACATCATTGCTTTCCTTAGCCAGTCGTGCCCACACTGCCGCATAGCCGCCTACAAAATGCATCTGCTCAAGCATGACAATCCTGATTTCCCTTTCTTTATGGTCATTGGCGGCACCAGCGATCTTACCGATTTCTGGAAAGCCACAAAGTCTCAGGACATACCTTACACACGGCTGGATAAAGACCGCTTTCTCAATTATACGGGCGGGGTATTCCCGCTGATCATCTGGGTGAATGACGGAATGGTAGAGGCCAAAGCCACTTATAATACCATGACTCAGGGCTCGATCAGGGAGTGGCTAAATGCTACAAACCCATAGTAGGGGGACACTTTATGCACCCGGTTTTACGGCCATCGATATCTCCTCAAAATAACCTTCCAGTTGTTTCGCAATAATATCCCAGTCGAAACGCGTTTTGATGACGCGCACACCTGCTTCGCCTACCTTGCGGCGCATCTCTTCCGATGCTAATAATTCTATTACACTTTTGGCAAAGGTGGTAGGATCACTTTGCATCACAGCACCCTCACCGCTCTGGATGCCCAGTCCACTAAAACCAATGTGAGAGCACACCACAGGCACACCCATGGCCATTGCCTCCAACACTTTATTTTGCGTACCTGCGCCAAAACGGAGTGGCGCCACTACCACACTGGCGCTGTTATAAGTAGCAGCAAGGTCTTTTACAAATCCGGTTACGGTTATGTGGTCATTGGCAAGCTCAGCAACCTTCTTCACCGGCCGTTGCCCTGCAATTACAAATTGCACCTGCGGAAATTTCAACCTAATCAGCGGTAGTATTGTTCCGGCGAAATAAACTACTGCATCCACATTAGGCGCATAGTCCATATTACCGGTGAATAGGAGCGTTTGGCTATGCGAGTAGTCATGGTTGCGTGTAGAGAACGTATTCATATCCACGCCATTCGGCAACAGGCGCAGATTACCCGCATGGTGGGCTTTCTCTAAGTAGGCCAGGTCTTCAGACGAGCAGACCAATGAAAGGTTGTAGTCCTTAAGTATATGCTCATACTTCAATACCCTGCCCTGCTCTACATTCTCAAATAGCGTGGTCAGCAGGCCGCGCTTAATGGTCTTCCTTCTCTCCCAGTACAATGAAAATGCATCAGGCAGGTCAAGTATACGGGGCAGATCTTTCCGCTCACTGAGGTATGGCGACATGCGCAGATGCTGCACATGCACAGCATCATACTTATATTGCGACAGCAGGTCTTCCAGCTTAGCCTTCAAGTCGCCTGACTGAAAATAAAGCACCTGCAAAGGTTTGCTATCCCATATCCCCGACAAGCAATTGACGGCTGACTTCCATTTCGGCAGATAAACGAAGTGCACTTCCTTGAAGATCTTTTCCAACTCCGCCTTATATCCCATGTCCTCTTCACTTTGCGCAAAGGTGAGCAGGTGCAACTCGTGCTTACCATTCAACCGTTTTGCCAGGTTGAATATCTTCAGCTTATCACCCCTGTATGGTGGATACGGAACACGGTTTGCCAGGAATAGTATCTTCATAAAAACCATGGGCCGATCAGCCGGGTGTGCTGATCAGTTAATTATCAAAACAGGTGAATATCAAATAAATGGCAAGATAAAACAATAAGCATATCTGCCAAAAGCCGACGCAAGATCATTTCATTATCTCATGTCCCATCTTATCGCGCTTCGTCTGCAGGTAGAATTCGTTATGCTCGTTGGCCTTTATCTCTATCGGCACATTCTCTACTATCTCCAGCCCGTAACCCTGCATACCTGCACGCTTTTTCGGGTTGTTGGTCATCAGTCTCATCTTCGACACACCGAGGTACCGCAATATCTGCGCACCTACACCATAATCCCGTTGGTCAGTCTTGAAGCCGAGAGCCAGGTTTGCCTCTACAGTATCCTTCCCTTCCTCCTGCAGCTTGTAAGCCTTAAGCTTATTAAACAAGCCTATGCCTCTCCCCTCCTGGTTCATGTATAGAACAATGCCTTTACCAGCAGCCTCTACCATTTCCATAGCGCGCTCCAGCTGGTCGCCGCAGTCGCACCTCAATGAATGTAAAATATCTCCGGTAAAGCAGGAACTATGCACCCTTACCAGCACCGGCTCGTCCTTTGCCCAGGTACCCTTTACCAATGCCATGTGCGTTTCCCCGGTATTGGTTTGTTTAAATGCCACCAATTCAAAATCGCCATGTTTTGTAGGCATGTGTACCCTCACCTCTTCCTTGATCAGCGTCTCGTTCTGCAGGCGGTAAGAGATAAGGTCTTTTATGGAGATGATCTTCAGATCAAATTTTTTGGCTATTTCCAGCAGTTGTGGCATACGCGCCATAGTGCCGTCATCATTCATGATCTCTACCAGTACTCCGGCCGGCTCAAAGCCGGCCAGCCGTGCCAGGTCTACCGTTGCTTCTGTATGCCCGCTGCGGCGCAGCACACCCTCATCCTTAGCCCGTAAAGGAAATATATGCCCCGGCCTGCCCAGGTCTTCAGGTTTTGTGGCTGGATCTATCAGCGCCTGCACAGTCTTCGCTCTGTCCTGAGCCGATATGCCAGTAGTGCAGCCATGCCCTTTCAGGTCCACAGACACTGTAAATGGCGTCTGGTGAAGCACCGTATTGTTTTCCACCATCAGGTTCAGATCCAGTTCCCTGCAACGGCTCTCCGTAATAGGTGCACAGATCAGCCCCCTGCCGTGCTTCGACATAAAGTTGATGATCTCCGGTGTTACATTACGCGCTGCCGTAATAAAGTCGCCTTCATTCTCACGGTCTTCATCATCAACCACTATCAGCAACTTTCCGTTTCGCAGGTCTTCTAAAGCAGATTCTATTGTATTCAGCATACATATTTGTTAGAAAGTCAACGATCTGTTGCCCAGCGCATCAGACCGCTTTTATATAGATGCAAAGGTACGGCCTATAATTCAAGTGCGTTTTCAAAAACCGGAATAGTTGTATTTACAGAACCTATAAACCGCTGGTTAGTGTATCTGTTGCAGGTATCGCAGGTCGTTATCCTTTTTAGTCTTGACTGTATGCCTGTATTCAGCTTCCCCGGCGCCGCCTTGCACCTGTTCCAATACAGGCACCATCCTTACCAGCTCGCCTTTCACCAGGCCACATCTTACATAGTAGTTTGTGCCGGTTTTCACATCCAGCTTCAACTCAACCCGCTGTCCCGTTTTTGCCCACAGCGTTAATGGCCCTTCCTTATATATCCTCACAGAGTCATGAGACCTGCTCTTTGCCCTGTATATCACCGAGTCACCCATATGCACGTCATACGCGCTCACGAATGCCGTGGTATCTTTTAGCCGGTAAAAATATATAGTAGCATAGTTACCCGGGCTGCTACCGGCATTGTCAGCCCCCTTTTTACCGGCAATATCATACTTTGGGATGGGGTCTGCATAGTACACATCAGCCTTTATCTTGTAGCACTTGCTGATGAATACCGGCGCTACCAGCTCTGTTATCTTCACCATATTGCCACCCATTGCGCGGGCTTCACTCTTGGCGGTATCTATCAGCGCCTCATAGTCACAGGTTGTTGCGGTAGCATTGTTGCCTACGGTGATGTTGCCTAATTTCTTAGCCCCGGCAGGTGCTTCCATGCGCAGAGGCAGCGCAACTACTTCACTGGTTCCGCTCTGAGCATAGCTGTTTAGGGCGAGGCTAAGCAATATAACATGGAGTGCAAAAAATATAAAGCGTTTCATCAGGTGAAAATGATTGCCCGTAAAGAGGCCCGCAAATGTATAGAAAACCCATCAGGTAACGCACAAAAAAGCCCCGAACCTAAGGTTCAGGGCTTCAAAAATATATCCTGGAATATTAAGGATTAGGAGTGGTAGCTGCCGGTGCAGGAGTCGCGATGACCTCTGTTTTCACAGGCGCAGATGCCTGGCGCACATCCTTACTGTGCAGGCTGGCTATGCTAGGCGCAATAACCAATGCCACGATAGACATCAGCTTGATCAGGATGTTCATAGACGGGCCAGATGTATCTTTGAACGGATCACCTACTGTATCACCGGTTACAGATGCTTTATGTGGTTCTGATTTCTTATAGTATATCTCGCCGTTTATTTCCACACCTTTTTCAAATGATTTCTTTGCATTGTCCCATGCGCCACCGGCATTGTTCTGGAACATACCCATCAGTACGCCACTCACTGTAGCACCTGCCAGGAAACCACCGAGTACTTCCGGGCCCAAAACAAAACCGATGATCAGTGGCGAAAGAATAGCAATAGCGCCGGGCAACATCATTTTACGCAGCGATGCGTTTGTAGATATAGCCACGCATTTATCATATTCAGGTTTCCCTGTACCTTCCATAATGCCCGGGATAGTGCGGAACTGGCGGCGAACTTCTTCCACCATGCTCATTGCAGCCTCACCCACCGCGCGGATGGCCAGGGACGAAAAAATGAACGGTATCATTCCGCCTACAAACAAGCCAGCCAGTACATCGGCATGATAAATGTTGATTGCGTCATTCAAAGCAAAACCATTTTTTTCAACCACACCTACATAGGCCGCAAACAATGCCAGCGATGTAAGCGCCGCAGACGCAATCGCAAAACCCTTACCGGTAGCAGCTGTTGTATTACCTACAGCGTCAAGTATGTCTGTTTTTTCACGTACTTCCTTTGGCAGTTCACTCATTTCAGCAATCCCGCCTGCGTTATCAGCTATAGGTCCGAATGCGTCTATCGCAAGCTGCATGGCTGTAGTAGCCATCATACCCGCAGCAGCTATTGCCACACCATAAAGGCCGGCAAAATGATGCGCAGCGAATATGCCACTTGCCAGCACCAGGATAGGCAGGAACGTAGATTCCATCCCTATTGCCAGTCCGCCAATGATATTGGTAGCATGGCCGGTAGAAGACTGCCGTATGATGCTCAATACCGGGCGTTTGCCCATGGCGGTGTAGTATTCGGTGATCATACTCATTAAGGTACCTACAGCAAGGCCTACCATTATCGCCGCAACAACACCATTCCGTGTAAATGCAATACCACGCAGCGTCATAGATTCAGGAAGCAGGTAATTTACCAGGAAATAAGATACAATAGCAGTAAGCACTATCGAGCCCCAGTTACCCATGTTCAGGGCTTTCTGCACTGCAGATGTGCTGTTGCCTACACTCTCAGATATGCGCACAAACAGAGTGCCTATGATAGACAATATGATACCGATGCCGGCGATAAGCATGGGCAGCAATATCGGTGCAAAACCGCCAAAATTATCGGCAGAGGTTGTTTCACGGCCAAGTACCATAGTAGCCAGTACAGTAGCTACATAAGAACCGAAAAGGTCGGCGCCCATACCAGCTACATCACCCACATTATCTCCTACGTTATCAGCAATTGTTGCCGGGTTACGTGGGTCATCTTCAGGAATGCCTGCCTCTACTTTACCTACCAGGTCGGCGCCTACGTCAGCAGCCTTGGTATAGATACCACCGCCCACACGGGCAAACAATGCTATACTTTCAGCGCCAAGTGAGAAACCAGTGAGCACTTCTATAACTTTCTCCATTTCAGCGCTGTCAACAGCAGCATTAGGAGCAAACATCATTTTAAGAATGATAAACAAGCCGCCGAGGCCCAGAACGGCAAGCCCGGCTACACCAAGACCCATCACCGAACCGCCGCCAAAAGATACTGCCAGCGCCTTACTGAGGCTGGTACGTGCCGCTTGCGCTGTACGGACATTGGCCTTGGTTGCGATACGCATACCTATAAAACCTGCCGAGGCGCTGAAAACAGCACCGATCACAA
>JABDCE010000035.1 GCA_013288285.1 Bacteroidota bacterium | reverse complement strand
TGACTGCTACCTGGATCTGCCTAATGCATTCACACCAAACGGTGACGGATCAAACGATTACTTCTTCCCACGCCAGTTCCTCACAAAAGGGCTGATCGGGTTCAGTATGAATATTTACAACCGGTGGGGTCAGTTGGTATTCACTACCAAGAGTCTTGACGGTCTTGGATGGGATGGCAAATTCAATGGTGTACCGCAGCCCGAAGGTGTGTATGTTTACATGATAGACGCCACTTTCAAAGACGGCCAGATACAACACCATAACGGTAATGTGAGCCTGCTCAGATAGCCGCCTTAAAAACGATCTAAAAAGAGGATGCCCGCAAAGCATCCTCTTTTTATTTATGGTACCGGGAAAGAAAAACTATTTCAAAATCACTTTTAAGACCGTGTTCTTTTTTACATTTATGATACGATGGTATTAAACTACGTCTGGATAGCATTTTTTATTGTAGGCTTTATAGTAGGTATATTTAAGGCCTTTGTTTTCGGGCAGACGGGCCTTCTTGCAGAGATGCTGAACGCATTGTTTGATGCGGCAAAGAACGGCTTTGAAATATCTCTTGGCCTCGCGGGCGTAATGTCGCTATGGCTGGGAATAATGAAAGTGGGCGAAAAAGCCGGCGTCATCGCTGTATTTTCAAGGCTGGTGGCGCCACTGTTCCGCACACTGTTCAAAGGCATTCCTAAAGACGGGCCTGCATACGGCAGCGTAATGATGAACCTTTCAGCCAATATGCTGGGATTAGATAATGCGGCTACTCCCCTGGGCCTGAAAGCCATGAGCGACCTGCAGGAACTAAATCCTGTTAAAGATACCGCTACCGATGCGCAGATCATGTTCCTGGTGCTCAACACTGCTGGCATCACACTTATCCCCACATCCGTCATTGCCATGCGGCAGACAATAGCGCTGGAGCAGCACATACCCAATTTTAATGCTGCCGATATCTTCTTACCTACGCTTATTGCTACATTCATAGCATTCTTATCCGGTATTATTATCGTTGCCATTTACCAGCGCATCAATTTATTTCGGCTACCTGTACTAATATTTGTTTCGGGCTTCGCGGGGCTTATAGTATTGCTGCATTACTTCCTCTCGCAGATGCCTGCCGATAAGATGAACCAAACCATCGGTGCCATTGGCAGTGGCGTGATCCTGTCGATCATCATACTGTTTATTACGGCGGGCGCCATAAAGCGCCAGAATGTATTTGATAATTTCATTGAGGGCGCTAAGGAAGGCTTTAATGTTTCGTTACGCATCATCCCATACCTGGTGGCTATGCTTATAGCTATCAGCGTATTCCGCGCATCGGGCTGTATGGACTATATAATCAATGCCATAGCCACTATAATAGGTATGTGTGGCCTCAACACAGACTTTGTACCCGCACTGCCGGTAGCACTGATGAAGCCGCTGAGTGGCAGCGGCGCGCGCGGCCTTATGGTAGATGTAATGAGACATTATGGCGTGGCCTCTTTCCAGGGGAAAATAGCTGCTATAATACAAGGATCTACAGAAACCACATTTTATGTACTGGCGGTGTACTTTGGCAGTGTGCAGATCAAAAACACGCGGCATGCGCTCATATGCGGCCTTATTGCCGATCTCATAGGCCTTGTCGCAGCTATCATAACCGGCTATATTTTCTTCCGGTAGCCACAAAAAAAGGGTTGCCTGAAACAGACAACCCTTTGAACGACTTATTCAGCTGATTAGTTACTATCAAATTCCACAGGCAGCAGCACGCTCTGAGTATCCCACTCCATCAACAGACCACCGTTTTGCGGTGTGACCGTGAATTGTTCAACCGGTGTTCCCAGGTGTTTTACCAGGGCCCACGTCTGGCAAACTGTTTTATCAGCGTTGAAACTCGCAATGCCGCTTTGGTTCAACTGAGTATTGAACATGAACACCCACTCTCCGCCACATGGCCTCGTATATAAAGAATAGGTACCTGCTTTCAACGGTACTTTATTACCACCTACACGGCAATTTTTGTTAATGGTCACTTGTGCTACTTTACCGTCTCCCGTACACCATAGTGTACCGTTAGGTATTTGCGCATTATCTGACGTTTTGCCAAAGATGACCTGCCCATTGCGGGAAGCCTGGCCATAGGTAATAGATACATTATCTCCTTTTGCAGTTACGCGCTTGCTGGTTGTAGCGACATCTTTTGCGATTGCTCCGCTGATAGCCAGCATCGATACCAGGGCAATAGAAATTATCTTTTTCATGAGTATCAATTTAAAATTGGTTAATTATTTATCTGAAAATTTTACCGGAAGCAATACGCTCACCTGGTCCCACTCTAAAAGAAGGCCATCAGCCTGTGGAGTGATCGTAAATGTTTCTACAGAATGATCCAGGTGTTTTACTACACCCGATGTAGTCAAGACATCTTTGCTTTTGTTTTGCTCATAATCAAATGCGCCCCACTGTTTCAGCTTGGAATTGAAAATAAATACCCATTCTCTGGGTGCTGGTTTTGTAAACAAAGTGTAGGTGCCTGCTGCTAATTTCTGTGCGTTACCGCCAATATAGACATCTTTGGTAAAAGTCACCTGCGTAGCTTCGTCTGCACCGGTACGCCATACGTCACCATAGGGGACCAAAGGGTTCAGGTCTTTTGCGCCAAAAATAACTCTTCCTTTCTTGGAAGGCTGACCATAAGTGACACTTACATTAGTGCCGTTTACTGTAGTGTGCGGGCTTACGCGTGCTTCTTTGTTTTTTGCGAAAACACCACTGATGGCTAACATCATAATAATAGCCAGTGAGATAGTTTGTTTCATAGAATTCATTTTAATGCAAGGTAACTTATTTTTTTATATTAAAAAAGCGCTTTCAGGGGTATATTTCAAAAGAATTTTAAGCTGCTTAAATAGCTGACTTATTTAATAACTTTTAGTTATAACCGCCTGCCTATCAGCAGAAAAATATTTTTTGAACAGGGGTGATAATGTTCCGAAAGTGCAAAAAAAAGCCGCAATCCGGAGATAGCGGCCTGGTTAATTTATATTTTTAAACACCTCTGCAGGTTATTTCAGCTTAATGACCGCCCTGCGGTTCTGCATCCTTCCTTCCGGTGTGCTGTTGCTGGCGGCAGGCGATTTAGAACCATGTCCCACAGTTTTTATCAGCTTAGGTTTTACTCCTTTTTCACGCAGGTATGTTTTTACTGCATTCGCGCGCCGCCTCGACAATGCACGGTTATAAGCTGCACCACCAGTATTATCGGTATATCCATGTACTACCAGGTGTGCGTTCTTATTTTCATTTACTTCTATCACCGCCTCTTCCAGTATCGGGTAAGACTCTGTCTTAATCGTCGTTTTATCCAGGTCGAATAATATCGGTGTGGAGAGATCAGGCAACGGGGCCACATCTGCTGTCTCCTCAGGAGGACTCTGTGGGGCCGGAGGTGGCGTCTCTATTACTTTATCTTCTTCAGGCGCCAGTTCAGGCTCTGCTACTTTCGCTTCCTTCGCCTTACATAAGAACACACGAACACCAAAACTGATGCCTACAGAATTATTAGCATCCTTTGTTACTGTATTCAATATAGAGCTGTATTGCCCTATCTTATCCGTGATCTTATAATTGCCCGCAGCATTATTCATGAAATCCTGGTATAGATAATAAGCACCGAGATTCAGGGCCACCTGGTTAGACAGATAGAAGCTGATGGCCGGACGTATCAGGAAACCTACAGAACCGCTCGTATAAGACACATTCCCTGTATTGCTGTTGGCCTGCACGCCCAGGCCCAGGTTATTGCCTTGCGCACGCAGTGTGTTGAAATAGTTCTGAATGCTCGCTGGCGAATGTGTAGACAGGTATTGATTCTTCGTATACAATACATCACTTGCTCCGGGCACTACGCCATTGTCATATACTGTGCTGATATTGCCTTCTGTGCCTACATACTTGTAGATGCCCTCGTAGTCAAACGAAGCATTGGATGTATACGCATTGTTCTCTGTAATATTGAACATAAGACCTGCATCTACTGCAAATCCGATGCTCTTAGATCCTTTGATCTTATACTTAAGCAGCAACGGAATATTTAGGTTCGATGTGTGCAGTTTCTCCTGTATTGAATTATCAGCAGTAACTACCTGCCTGAATGTATTGCCTGCATAATCAGTTGACCGGTATTCTACATGAAAATTATCCATCGTCACAGTACCGCCCTGTTCCATATACCATATGCCCGTTCCTATACCCCAGTTACGGTGTTTGTTGAAGAAATATGCGATCTCTCCATCAATACCGAATGACGACCCTTTGGTGAATTTAAGGTTGCCGAAACTGCTGTTCACTACATCCAGGTAATGCGCCGTGGGGTCATTAGCTGTAATGTTCTCCATCAGAACGCCTCCGGTCAGATTCACGTCTAAGCACCAGTTCGACAGCAGGCTATCTCCCTTGATCGGCTCTTTAACTTTAGGCGCCCAGGTATGGTCGCGCGAAGTATTATAGTCACTGCCCGGATTTATATTCTGGGCCTGTGCTGACACTACACTGATAACACCGACAAAAGCTGATAATATCTTCTTCATCAAATATTTTTTTAAGGCTGCGGCTATCTTTCGATACATCCGCATCCTGTTTGATCTTAATTTTTTACTACCGTTATGCGTGTTGCAGTACTGCTTATTCCGTTACGGATATAAGATACCAGGTAATTGCCATCGGCAAGACCTTTGACATCAAACTGGAAAGTATTACCGGTACCTGATTGTGTGCTGAGCACGCGGCCCATCATATCTTTCAGCGATACTTCTGTGGACGTGCCGGTGACGTTATCCACAGACACGGTGATGCTATTGCTTGCCGGGTTAGGATATGCCTTTATATCCGCTGCCGCATTCACATTTGCTACACCCAAAGTGGCAGGTGCATTGTAGTACGTCTTCTGCGTACACCCGTTCAATGACGTATTTACCCAGTAATATTTATTGGCAAAATCAGGATTGTTATCAGGGTACGTCTGGAACGTAGCGCCTACGATCAAGTTAGGCATAAGAGTCCCCGCATCATCGTACCCCCACTGAAAGCCATTTACATCATTGTCCAGGTACAGGAACGATGAATTATAATACAGCACGCGGCTCACCGGTGGTTGTCCTGAACCAACATTTACAGAAACAGAACTGCTGCTTACACAGCCCGAAACTCCTACTGCGCAGTTAAGTGTCACCACTGCCGTTCCTGCGTTCGGGAAGTTAACGATCGCATTTTGTCCTGAAGAGGCAAATATCGTAGCGTTCACTGCGCTCCAGCTATAAGTAACACCTGGCGGCGGCGGAATGGCCGCAGCAAAATCCTGGTAGTTGGTGCCAGCACATACAGATGTTGGTGCAGAAGTGGCAATAGTAGTAATGGTAGGTGGCAGGTCCACAGTAACCGTCAGCACAGGAAATGAATTACAACCATTCGCACTCAGTGTCAGGTAATAGATTACATTCACCGGGCCTGAAGTAGTATTCGTAAGAGACTCATTTATGTTTCCTGATCCTGTGCCTATAGACTGCGAAATACCTACAACACCAGGGCGGTACCAGCTATCAATAGCACCGGGAGGCGTAGCGGTCAATGTATAGTTTACAGGTGCGCCGCTGCATACTGTATCGGTAGTTGAAGATGTCAGTCTTGGTATTGGATTTACATCTACTACTACATCCTGGTAGTTGGTACATCCGTTTGCTGATATAGCGAATGTATAGGTCACAGGCAGTTGATAATAAGTAACGCTTGTCAATATTTCCCGTACGTTGCCTGTATCAGATTTTGCGGTGTCGGTGATACCGCCTATCACTGGACGACTCCAGCTGAAAGTAGCGCCGGTAGTGGCACTCGAAGGGTTGTACGCAAACAGTGAACCGCTGCAGATGCCCGTTGGGCTAAGTGTGCTGGTGAGCGTGGGTAGCAGTTTTGCAGTTATATAGATAGTAGTTGTTGAAGTATCAAAACCATCAAACACTTCAACAGAAAATGTATCAATGCCTGTGTAACCTGAATCGGGTGTATAAAACAAAAACGATGGTGTTACCACACTGCCGTTAGATAATGCAGTAGTGCTGAAGCCAGACAGTGTACCATGCGTTGGTGCAGACAGTACTGTCCATGTTTCTGTTTGGCCATGGTCAATATCAGTTACACTCAGCAAGCTGTCTATGGGTGTAAATGTAGAGCTTTCACATACCGAATAAACCTGCGCGTGTCCGTTCGTAAATACCGGCGGATTATTAATTATCGGCGTTGCAATAGCATGTATCCCTGGCAGTAAAGCAACAAATAAAAAAACTGCAACTTGCAAAAGCTGGCCTTTTTTATTCCTCGTGTTGCTTGCTTTTATTGAATAAAAATCTGTTCCTCTCATAAGCATGGTTGGTCAAATAAAGACGAAAAGTAAACAAAAAACCATAAAAACCAAAGCCCCTATTGATTTATTGAATAATACTAAATGTAAATTAGCACAAATCAGAACTTGTTATAACCTTTATATTAAATAAATATTACGCACTTTGTTGATTCAAAGTATAGAACAAGCGCCTTACAGCATATTATTTTAATTTACTTTCGCGCCAGATGTTAACACCGGAAGCATATTACACCCGGCAAAAGGAGCAATACAATACCCTCCTGGATAAGGCCATGAAAGAAAGTAACCGGGTAGCCATGCTGCGCCTCTGGTCGGCCATAGGTGCCCTGGCTATGTGGATATGGGCATTCCGTGCTGGCGGTGGATGGCGTTTCTGGCCGCCTGTTGTCTTATCAGGCCTTTTCCTGGTATTTGTGAACATACATAACCGGCTTGCGGACAAGCTGGATGAGTTGCGGCTGCATCTCTCCATTATAGACAATGAGCTGCGATCGCTGAATGGCGATAACACCCCCTTTGCTGACGGATCATCATATACGGATATTACACATGCCTATACTTACGATCTGGACATTTTCGGAAAAGGGTCTGTTTACCAGATGCTATGCCGTATTGTTACCCTGGGCGGGGCAACCTCGCTGGCTGAAAAACTCTCTACGCTCGTCATGCGGAAAGAAGAGATCACCATGCGGCAGGATATAGTGCATGAACTCAGCACACGGCCCGAACTGCTGCAAAATTTCAGGGTGGCCGGTATGCGGGCCCGGGAGAATGCTAAAGACCACAACCGGTTGATACAATGGCTCACAGGAGATGACATGTTCATCAACAATCAGGCAATACGGATAGCAGCGGTCGTTATGCCGGTGGTATCTGCGATCTTTCTTATTTGGTCGTTCATCATCGGGGATGTATACTCTGGCCTTACCATTGCCATAGTGGTCAACTGGATGTTGCTGGGCAGTTTTCAGAAGAAAATAAAACCCGCCATACAGCAGATAAGCAATACCTCTCCGCTGGTTGACAAATACGAACAACTGATGCAGCAGGTGGCCATGCACGAATTTAAGACTCCATGGCTGCACGAAATGCACACCCAGACGCTGAATTCACTGGGCAATATAGACCGGTTCAAAAAACTCATCCGGCTGTTTGAAAGCCGCAGCAACATATTCATAGGCCCTGTGATGAACAGCCTCTTCCTGTTCGACTTTTACTGCCTGCTGCGGTTGGAAGCATGGCGCAAAGAGCACAAAACGTCGCTGCTCACCGCCATAGATGCCATGATAGCCATTGATGTGTATGTGAGTTGCGCTGTATATGCCTTCAATCATCCTGAAAACATCTTCCCGCAGATAAATACTACCAGCAATGAGATTACTGCCAAAGACCTCCGGCACCCCTTACTGTCTCCAAAGGTGGCCGTGGGCAATGATGTGAGCATAGGCAACAGGGAGCAATTCTACCTCCTCACCGGCGCCAACATGACAGGCAAGAGTACATTCATCCGCACGGTGGGCGTCTGCAATGTATTGTGCAATTTGGGGTTACCGCTGCCGGCAAAAGAATTGTCCCTGCCACTGATGCAGCTATACACCTCTATGCGCATCACAGATTCCGTGCAGGACGATGTGTCTTATTTCCGGGCAGAGCTGAACCGCATAAAGATGATCATGGATACCGTCAGGGCCGCTGAACACCGCTGCCTGGTGTTGCTCGACGAACCGCTGCGCGGCACTAACTCTACCGACAAGCAGCAAGGCACACGGTCCATTGTAGAGACCCTGCTTACATTTCAGGCTATGGGCATAGTGGCCACCCATGATACAGGCTTGTGCGATATGGAAATAAATTATCCCGGCAAGGTAAGTAACTACCATTTCGAGAGCACAGTGGACGCCACCGGGCTGTCATTCGATTTCAGGATCAAACCGGGAGGATCTGTTTCCAACAACGCCACTATACTCATGAAACAAATGGGCATAGTTAATTAAGCTGTTTCCGGTGCAATAATCGTAATTTTATAGCTGTAAAAAAGTGTCTATGCAAAAACAATTTCTTCTGATGTCTGTGTTGCTCGTCATGTTGTTCGCTGGCGCTAAGTGCGCCCCTCCCCGTACCGATGGTATAAAGTTTTACGACAAGAGTTGGCAGGAAGTGCTGAACAAGGCTAAGACAGAGCACAAGCTTATTTTCCTGGATATATATGCCTCATGGTGCGGTCCATGCAAGGCGCTGAGGAATGAGACCTTCCCGGACAAAAGCGTGGGCGATTACTTCAATGCGCACTTCGTCTGCACATCATTCGATGGCGAAGTGGGTGATGGCGTAATGCTGGCACACAAATTTGACATACAGGCTTACCCATCCCTATTTATACTGGATGAGAAGGGAAATATTGTAAAGAATGCCATGGGCTTTATGGGCCCGGATGATTTGTTACAATTTGGCCGCAATGCACTGAAAGAATAGCTGATCAAATATCCGTTACTGTCTTCTATAAAAGCGACCCAATGTCTGCACAACCCAATAATCCGTTACATGGCCTCACTCTTGAGATAATACTCAACCGCCTGGTGGAACACTATGGCTGGGAGCAAATGAACGAACGGGTACATATCAATTGTTTCTACGAAAATCCCAGTATCCGGTCGAGCCTCAAATTTCTAAGGGCCACCCCCTGGGCCAGGAAAAAGGTAGAGGATCTGTACCTCGAGTCTATTGGGAAATAATTTCTATATCCGCTTCCACAAATTGGGTAAAATTACCCAAAATCCCCCCATCAGTTCTCTGCGTATATAGTATTGTCAGGCATCGCGCCATATTATTTCCATGTTAACTACAGGCATTTTGGTGGAAATTTTTGTTAATGGTACAGGAAATTGGCACGCACGAAAATATCTGGCACAGCTTTTGTTATACACTTATCAAAGCAACCCTTTTATGAAAAAGAGAAACGTCACATACTTCAGCAAAAACAAAGCACTGAAAATATTAGAGCACCCTACAGAGGTGGATCTGCAAACATTGTTGAGCGCAACTTTTGCGATATCACACAGCCGTATAGTGAAACGCCATATAGAGCGGACCTTACACGAGCTTTCATCACCCGTCTATAAGCTGACCGCATAAATAAAACGAACTTTATAGTACGCCAATAGGTATCTTAAAGGACGTATAAGGGGTAGCCACGCGCTACCCCTATTTTTTTGGCCGCCGCCCGAAAACAAAAAGCCCCCGGAGTACCGGGGGCTATAAACTACTTGTTGTTTCTTATTTTTTAAACTGTGGTATCAGTTCCTGCGCCAGCTTCACCATGTTGGCTATGCCATCTTCAGGAAGGTTGCCTTTCTTGAATTCCTTCAATACATCAGGAAGTTTTGCTTCCATCTGCTGCAGGAAAGTTTCTTCAAAGGCCTTTACATTCTTCACCGCTACTTCACGGATCAGGTTGTTGGTACCGAGGTATACCATAGCTACCTGTTTTTCAACCGGGTAAGGGTTGAACTGGAGCTGCTTCAGTATTTCCACATTACGGCTACCTTTATCAATTACTGTTTTGGTAGCAGCGTCAAGGTCACCACCAAACTTAGAGAAGGCTTCCATTTCACGGAAGAGCGCCTGGTCCAGTTTCAGGGTACCTGCCACTTTCTTCATCGATTTGATCTGTGCGTTACCACCCACACGGCTTACAGAGATACCTACGTTGATCGCCGGGCGTATACCTGAGTTAAACAGGTTCGACTCCAGGAATATCTGTCCGTCAGTAATGGAGATCACGTTTGTAGGGATGTAAGCTGATACGTCACCTGCCTGTGTTTCAATGATCGGCAATGCGGTAAGCGAACCACCACCTTTTACCAGGTGCTTGATGCTGTCCGGAAGGTCGTTCATCTTCTTAGCTATCTCATCATTGTTGATCACTTTCGCAGCGCGCTCCAGCAAACGGCTATGGAGGTAGAATACGTCACCCGGATAAGCTTCACGTCCCGGAGGGCGGCGAAGCAGCAGCGATACCTCACGGTAAGCCACAGCCTGCTTGGAAAGATCATCATAGATAACCAGTGCCGGACGGCCTGTATCACGGAAGAACTCACCTATAGCAGCGCCGGCAAACGGTGCGTAGAACTGAAGTGGTGCAGGCTCAGATGCAGATGCAGCTACTATGGTTGTATATTCCATAGCGCCATAATCCTGCAGGGTTTTCATTACGTTAGCCACGGTAGATGCTTTCTGTCCGATAGCAACGTATATGCAATATACCGGCTTGCCGGCAGCAAAGAATTCTTTCTGGTTGATGATCGCATCAATACAGATGGCGGTCTTACCGGTACCACGGTCACCGATCACCAGCTCACGCTGTCCACGACCGATAGGTATCATCGCGTCAATAGACTTGATCCCCGTCTGCAATGGTTCCTTTACAGGCTCACGAAAGATAACGCCCGGCGCTTTACGCTCCAGCGGCATTTCATAAAGCTCGCCCTGTATAGGTCCCTTACCGTCAATAGGCTCGCCCAGTGTGTTTACCACACGGCCTGCCATACCATCTCCTACTTTGATAGAGGCGATCTGCTTGGTGCGCTTCACTTTGTCTCCTTCACGGATACTCATGTAGTCACCCATCAATACCACACCTACGTTGTCTTCTTCCAGGTTCAAAGCGATCGCTTTAACACCATTAGCGAATTCAACGAGCTCACCCTGGCGCACGCCGTTAAGGCCATACACGCGGGCAATACCATCACCTATCTGCAACACAGTACCCACTTCTTCAAGTGTAGCAGCACTGTCTACGTTGCCTAACTGCTGGCGCAATATCGCCGAGATCTCATCCGGTTTAATATCAACCATATATTTATTAATTCAAAAGTTAAAAAAGTCTAAGTCTTACCTATCACATTTTTGTTACGTAAGTATAGTCGAGCAACTTTGTTCTTACATCATTGAGGCTCTTCTTTACACTTGCGTCGTATAATTTGTTTTCCAGTTCCAGCACAAAACCACCTATCAGGCTTTCATCCACCGTGGTATTGAGGTTAATGGTGTCCTTAGGCATGTAGCCGGCTATTTTACCCAGCAGGCTGTCCTTCACATCGTCGCTCATAGGAGCGGCAGTGGTCAGGGTCACCGTGCGTATATTCTTCAGGTCGTTGTACTGCTCTATAAAAGTCTCTGCTATTTCCGGCAGATTCAGTTCACGGCCTTTCACCACCAGCAGGTTGATGAATGCCGTAGTCAGCGGATTGATATTGTAGCTTTTCAGTACTTCGAAAACAATGCTTGCCTTTTTGTCACCGTTGATAACCGGGCTTTTCAGCATCAGCGCAAAATCAGTGCTTTGTGTGCAGATGCGGTGAAGTGCCTGCATATCCTTAAGCGTGGCCTCCAGGCTGTTTTGTTCCACAGAGAGGTCAAGCAATGATTTAGCGTACCTGGTAGCAAGACGGGGATTCTGCATAGTTTTCTTTTAATTTGACAATTCGACAATTCGGCAATTTGACAATTACCGTATCAAATTTTCTCTTTATTTCTTATTTCTATTCAGCACCAACAAAAGCATTAGCTAATTGTCGAATTGCCGAATTAACTAATTCAGTTTAATATCTTCGGAAAGCATCTTCATATAAGCTTCCTGTCCGTCAGCGGCATTGAGCTGCGTCCGCAGTATCTTGCCGGCCACTTCTACTGCCAGGTTGCCTATTTCGTTCTTCACTTCTGTAAGCGCAGTCATCTTCTGCTGCTGTATCTGGTGCTGTGCATCCACTATTATTTTGTTAGCTTCAGCCTTAGCCATATCTTTTGCTTCGTTCACAATACGGTCCCTTGTGTCTTTAGCTTCCTTCAGCATCTGGCTGCGCTCTTCACGAGCCTGTACCAGCAGCTTCTCATTCTCAGCCTGTAACTGGCTCATTTCGTTCCTTACACGCTCAGCCGTAGCAATAGAGTCTGCGATACCTTTTTCACGCTCATCGAGCGAGCTAAGAATTGGCTTCCATGCCACCTTACCGAGGATGAACAAAACAATAAGGAACGCTAACAGCGTCCAGAAAAATAGCCCAAACTCCGGGGTTAACAAATCCATTTTTTATGGAATTAAATAGTTAAAAAGTAAATGGTAAATTAGTTAAAATAACTGCATCCTCTGCCCTCTGCGTCGGATGCAGTTAAATTCTTGCATCGCCGATTACAGTACGATTGCCAGCAGGCTCACAATCACCCCGAACAGTGCAACACCCTCAACGAATGCTGCCATAAGGATCATGTTTGCACGGATATCGCCCATTGCTTCGGGTTGACGGGCAATTGCTTCAACTGCTCCTTTACCGATCTGGCCGATACCAACACCTGCGCCAAGTGCCGCAATACCTGCACCAATAGCGCCGCCTGCAGCTGCTACTGATCCGGATGCTACTAACATAATGTTCATTAAAGACATACTATATGGATTTTGATTAAAAAAAAACTACATTACTATATCAATGTTATGCTCATGTTCATGGTGCGCATCGTGTGGCTCTTCTATAGCCTGACCGATAAACACCGCCGTGAGGTTTGCAAATATGAACGCCTGTATGGCGCCTACCAGCAACTCCAGGAAGAACATGAAAATGGTAAATGCAAGTGATACCGGAACAAAGCCTGCCCCTACCGTAGTATTGATGGCAGCAAAAATGAACACAATGCTGATAAGCGCCAGGATAACGATGTGGCCCGCCATTATGTTGGCAAAAAGACGAATCATCAATGCCATCGGCTTTATAAACAAAGAGGCTACTTCTATAAGCACCAGCATGGGCTTCATCCATCCCGGTACACCGGGAGGGTTGAGCAAGTGGCTCCAGAAATGCTTGCGGCTTTTTGCCATCATTACGATAAACGAAAGGATAGCGAGGCAGGCGGTAACTGCTATATTACCGGTGAAGTTGGCGCCACCGGGCAGAAGGCCCAATAAGTTATTGATCCAGATGAAGAAGAAAACGGTCAGCAGCAGGGGCAGGTAAGTCTTATACTTACTACCGAGGCAAGGCTTGGCAACCTCGTCACGAATAAAGATCACCACTACCTCCAGGAAATTCTGAAAGCCGGATGGAGCTTTCATAGCGCCGTTCTTGCTGTATTTTTTACCCACACTCAGCATTACCCACAGCAAAATCACTACAGAAATAATCATTGATGTGATATTCTTTGTAATGGAAAGGTCGTAGATCTTTGCACCGTCGTCAGCAATGATGTGTTCCTTCATCATTCCCTTCTCTATGTGGTAACCCTTATAAGATTCTGTTACTTCTAACCCGGCAGCATTCTTATGTGCTTCTCCGAAGTTGGAGGAAGAAAACATTGAAAAGCCATTAGTAGGATGATAAACAATAACTGGCAACGGTATAGAAACATGCGTGTCTTCGCCACCTTCGTGCTTGATAGAAAATAAGTGCCATTCGTGAGCGTCTGCTATATGCCCGAAGATCACCTTGGCAACGTCTAATTTATGCTCTTCTTTTACCGGCTTTGCTTCAGCAGCGGTAGCAGGCTCATTTGGCGTATTGCTCTTATTCCCTTCACCCTGTGCAGCGGCAAAAAAAGACGCGCCAAACAGTCCGAAAGTCAATACCAATAAGGAAACCAGGCGTTTATAACTCATTACCTATTTTGAAATTTTGTGCAAAGATATGGGTTTTATGTTCAAAAATGATTTCTTTTTGGCGGAATTTTTAGAAAATATCCGCAAATACCCACTATGTAATACCCACAATAACGCTACCGTATTTCTTTTTCAATAAAGTCATTTTCCGCTGGCGTATTGTTCGGTCAAGGGACTAAATGCCTCAAAAACAAACGGCCCATCTTTTCAGACGGGCCGTTTCAATATTCAATTCAACTTTCTTTAATTATTCTGTTGCAGCAGCAGTATCATTACCACCTCCGCCAGAGTGCCTTGGACGGTCGCCACGGTTGCGGTCATTGCCACCCCTGCGGTCGCCACGGTCGTTACCACCTTCACGACGCTCGCGTGGTTCTGGTTCCACATAACCATCTGGTTTTGGCATCAGCGATTTACGGCTCAGGCGCAGCTTACCCGTCTTAGGGTCGGTACCTACCAGCTGTATCTTTATTTTATCACCTTCTTTCAGCACACCGTCCAGGTTGTCCAGGCGTTTCCAGCTCACTTCTGAGATGTGGAGCAAGCCTTGCTTGCCCGGCATGAACTCTACAAATGCGCCGAATGGCATAATGCTCTTCACGGTACCTTCGTATGTAGCGCCTATCTCAGGTATAGCTACTATGCCGCGTATCCAACCCAGTGCTTTATCAATGCTCTCCTTATTGTTAGAGAATATTTTTATCACACCCTGATCGCCTACTTCTTCTATATTGATCTTAGCACCTGTTTCGCGCTGTATTTCCTGTATGATCTTGCCGCCCGGGCCTATCACCGCACCTATGAACTCACGGTCTATATTCAGTTGCTCAATACGTGGTGCATGTGGTTTCAGTTCTGCGCGTGGCTCAGGTATACAAGTATACATGGCGTCCAGTATATGCAGCCTGCCGCGTTTAGCCTGCTCCAGTGCCTGCATCATTATTTCCATGCTCAGTCCATCGCACTTGATGTCCATCTGTATGCCACAGATACCATCACGGGTACCGGTAACTTTAAAGTCCATGTCTCCCAGGTGATCTTCATCTCCCAGGATGTCTGTAAGTACCGCGAATTTACCGCCCTCAGCTATCAGGCCCATTGCCACACCACTTACGTGCTTAGGGAACGGAACACCTGCATCCATCAGCGCAAGAGAACCTGCACAAACAGTGGCCATAGATGAAGAACCATTTGATTCCAGTATATCAGATACCACACGTACAGTATACGGGTAGTCGACAGGTAACATCTGTTTCAGGGAGCGCATGGCAAGATTACCGTGGCCCACTTCACGACGGCTTTGGCCGCGCATCATTTTTATCTCGCCGGTAGAGAATGGCGGAAAGTTATAGTGGAGTATAAATTTCAGGTAGTCAGACGTCTGTGCAGTTTCCAGCAGCAGTTCGTCATCGGTAGTACCCAGTGTCACTGTAGTCAGCGACTGTGTTTCGCCACGGGTGAATAAAGCAGCACCATGCGGAGAAGGCAATAGATTTGTTTCCAGCGTCAGCGGACGAACAACTTCCAGCGTACGGCCATCAAGGCGCACCTTTTCGTTGATCATCATTTCGCGGATCACTTTCTTCTCCAGGTCGTGGAAGTACGTACCTGTTAAGGCCGCATCTTCAGGGGCCAGGTAGTTTGCTTCTTCTTTGTTTGCACTTTGGTACTGCGTTTTGAAATCTTCTTTTACTTGTTTGAATGCATCGCCACGCTCGTGCTTGCCCAGGCCGCCCTTGGCAATATCATATATGCGCTTAGTACCAAACTCAGCTATTTTCGCTTCAAACTCAGGGTTGGTATATGGCTTTGTGTAGTCACGTTTGCCGCCGATACCTGCTTTTTCACGAAGGTCGTGCTGCAGCTTCACCTGCTCCTGTATAGCTGCATGGCCTACTTCTATCGCTTTGATCAGCCCTGCCTCGTCACACTCCTTACCTTCGCCTTCTACCATCATTATATTCTTGCTGGTAGCAGCTACTATTATATTTATGTCCGCATCCTTTATCTGGGTACGGGTAGGGTTCACTATATATTCGCCATTGATGCGTGCCACGCGAACCTCAGAAATAACTTCCTGGATCGGAATGTCAGACACTGCAAGCGCTGCCGATGCTGCGAGGCATGCGAGGCTGTCAGGCATTACTTCCGCATCAGAAGATATGAGCGTCACCAATACCTGAACTTCGCACAGGTAATCATCCGGAAACAACGGACGCAGTGCGCGGTCTATCAGGCGTGAGGTAAGTATTTCGTAGTCATTAAGACGTGCTTCGCGCTTGAAGAAAGAACCGGGAATACGGCCTGCAGATGCAAACTTCTCCTGGTAATCAACGCTCAGCGGGAAAAAAGACTGTCCTGGTTTAGGTTCTTTAGACGCTACAACTGTAGCAAGTATCATGCAATCGCCCTGGCGAACTACTACTGCGCCATCGGCCTGGCGGGCCATCTTGCCCGTTTCTATTGATATTTCACGGCCGTCGGCTGATTTCAGCGATACGGAAATGGGATTTGGAATCATACTATCAAAATTTAATCCTAAGTATAAAGTGGAAAGCAGACAGCCCAAACCCGTAGATACTGTTTTGCAGCCTTTCTTTGTTCGATATCCTTAAGCGGTGTTTAAAATGCACTTAATGAGCATGCGTAATAAAAAACTATTCCCAACCGGTTGAGTTGGGAATAGTTGAATGGTTTTTACTTATTTGCGTAAACCAAGCTTTTCGATCAGGCCACGATATGACTCGAGGTTGTTGTTGCTCAGGTACGTTAGTAAACGTTTGCGGCGACCTACCATCGACATTAATCCACGGTTTGTTGAGAAGTCCTTTTTATTGGTCTTCAGGTGCCCCGAGATATGATTGATACGCTCTGTGAGCATTGCGATCTGAGATTCTATGGAACCAGTGTTTTTTTCGTTTCCACCAAAGTTCTTGAAAATATTCGCCTTCTTTTCAGCTGTAAAATGAGACATTTGCATCAAAATTTTTAAATAAATACACTTTTTTCGAGCGGCAAAGATAAGGAAATAATATGAAAATTCCATTCAGATAAGTTTATCTTTCTTTATCTCTATGTTATAAATGGCATAACATATGCGAAAATCGTGTGTTTTATCTTCATCGACAATCATTTTCACAGTAGTCGGCTAACATTTCTTCCCATTAGCTCGTCTATTTAATGAATTGGCGTGTTGTATATATATTTATGCCGTGAACCTGTTTACAAAAATGAACCTTACTACCACTGCTACCCCATTAAAAGAAGAAATGCTGCGCTGGATATTTTCCATCCTCGGCGCAGTATTGATATACTATATAATAGCTAGCATTGTCCATAACGTATATCATCCCGATATTGAGCTGTTAAATAAAAAAGTCAGTGATCTGCTCATCGAACCCTTTTACGCGCGTCCGGAACCTATGGAGGCCATGTTGTTCCGTTTGGGGGTGCTGACAATTGTTCCTGCTACACTCGGGCTGTATGCATTGCTTTCGCGAACAAAATGGATCAGCTCACTCGCTGGTAAGCCTGCTTACCTCCTGATCACTGGTGCCTGCCTTCTTGCAATAGCTGCACTTATTTACTTCGATTTTACAGCCGCCAATCCTTATGGTCCACTCAGCGGAGAGCCTTCCCAGAACAAACGTGACGTGACTTCGGCCACAAATTTCGACTTCTATTTTGCCGACCTCTTCGTAGGCAACTACCTGCTGTTTTATGTTTTCGTGATCGTGCCATTGATTGCCTGCATCTTTTTTATCGGGATAAAAAAGAAGAACTGGGAACAAAACAAAATGTTTACCGTCGTCTCTTCGGTTGCAGGCTACGGGCTTATCGCCTTGGTCATAGCGGTAATAGTGGCCATGAACATCTTCTACGCGCCATACCGCAGTGAGAACAAAATAGACTTAACTGCTGTCTATTATTCTATGACGCAGGTCTATGCAGGTTTACCCATGCTGGTAAATCGCTTTACCAATACTTATGGCCTGTACCCACATTTCCTCAACCCCCTCTTTCAGGTCATTGGTCTCAATGTCCTCAAGTTCTCCATGGTCATGTCGCTGCTTACAGGGTTGTCATTTATCATGAACCTTTATGCGTTGCGCAAGCTGGTAAGCAATAACATCATCCTGTTCTTAGGGTTCACTACCATCATGTTCTTCCCCTACCTCGACTTCAAGTTCACTACCATATTCGATAGTGTGTTCTCCTATTACCCCATCCGCTACCTCGTTCCAAGCGTACTCATTTTCCTGTCGGTCTTATATTTTTTCAAAAAGTCTGCCCTGCGATATTGGGCAACTTTTTTTATCTCTGCCTGCCTTATTCTGTGGAACCCGGAGATAGGACTGGTTTGCTACATCTCCTGGATACTGGTCAATATCTACAGCGACTTCTATGGCCCTGATGGCAAGCCTGCTATAAAAAAGATGTTGTCTCATGTTATAGCTGGCATCATCATAGTATTTGCTGTCTTCTACACTTATAAGCTGCTTATTTACATAGCCTATGGTGCCTGGCCCGACCTTAGTTTGTTGTTCACTACTATTACGCTCTTCGGCAACCTGGGTGTTGGCGCGCTGCCTATGTCATTAGTGCACCCATGGAACATTATGGCGCTCATACTCATCCTCGGTTTTACCTACCCTGTAGTTAAGTGGTTTAAGAAAGAGATAACACCAAAGTCTACACTGCTCATGCTGGTGTCGCTTATCGGGCTGGGGTATTTTGTGTATTTCCAGGGCAGGAGCCAGAATACCAATTTTGCATTCAGTTCCTGCTTCTCTCTTTTCGTGCTCACTATACTGGCCGATGAATTGTGGGCAACAGCCCGGAAGACCAACGACCTTTTGCTCAATGGCTTGTTTGTTATTTGCCTGTTGATCGTCTCTTTTTCAGCTTTCGAGATCGCATATGGCCAGGACAAAATGAAAGATCTCGTTTTCCAGGAGGCCGACAAAGCGGAGCACCCCGAAGAACAGGAGCTTGTAGACGGTGATGTAAGCTTTATAGTAGATAACACTAATGAGCATGAGAGCATACACATCCTGGCGAGGCGCAAGTACCAGGCCCTGTTCTTTGATGGCAACAAACGGAGGTCTGCTTTTAACCCGGGCAACCTGGAAGTGTTTTTCAAAACAGATATAGCCCGGCTCGAAGATATATTGATTGATTCTCCAAGTACTGTTTTTATGGAAGCCATCGTCAATGCCTATCCGTTCATGGAGCGGTCGTACGCAGCGGCAGGCGCATCTTATACATTCGGAGCTGCAAACGGAAAGATATCAAAGCTCACTAAACGGAAGATCAGGAACTCTGAAGCCACATTTTTTACAGATACACAACAAGCAGTGCTGCATAGAAAATATACTGATGACAGGGCAGGAATGAAACGCCGGGTAGATGATGCTGAAGGCATAGCGCCGGTGGCGCCCGGGCCTGAGTTTTCCGTATCGGTATTATTTTTCTCGTCGTTCCAGATATTCCTGGATGCCACCTTGGTAGGGAACGCGAACCGTAAAGACTCCAGCGGCTTTACCATTGCTCACTTGCTCAATACTTCTAAATACTATTTCACGGTCAATAGCACTTCCATCTCCACACCTGTACCCAATAATACCTGGGTATACCTGGTGGCAAATGCCTACACCGACCACGTAAACATCTTTATAAACGGAAGCCTTGCCGCCGTCGGTGCGCTGAAAGGGCCTATACGCACATCAGCTAAGAAGGTGAGTGTGGGCAATCACGGCGAGCCGGGCGAATTCAGGGATTTCATAGGCGCTATCTCCGAAGTGGCTATCGTAAATAAAGTGCAGGATTCAATAGAGATCAAAAATAAATGGCTGGAAATAAAACAAACACTGCAAAAGTAACCGGCACAGAACTGCCTGGTACCGTGAAGTTAAAAGAGGAAACGTTGCGATGGATATTTTCCATCCTCGCCGCCTTGCTGGTTTACTATATCATTGCCGTCATTACGCAAAATGTATATCACCCTGACATTGCAGCGCTAAAGAAGTTAGCTGCTGATAGATTAGCCGAACCCGATTATACCCGGCCTGAACCCATGGAGGCCCTTTTATTCCGCTTGGGGGTGCTTACCGTTGTCCCCTGTATACTCTTGTTTTATTATCTATTCTCCCGTAAGGACTGGCTGAACCAGATCGCAAAGAGTCAACTGTACACCATTATTTCCGTAGCATGCATCATTTTCCTCGCCGTCCTTATCTATGCAGACTTTGCCGCGCTCAATCCCTACGGTCCGGGCACTACCGAAAAAGCACAGAATAAGCAGGATGGGGTCAGCCTCACTAATTTCGACTTCTATTTTACAAACACCTTCCTGGGTAGTTTCCTTTGGCTGTATGCAGCCGTACTCATACCGTTGATCGCTTTCCTGTTTTTCAAATACCTCAAAAAAACCGATTTGGAAAATAAGAAGCCGTTTAAAATAACTACAGCAGTTGTTGGCTACCTGCTTGTTGCGTTCTGCATCGTTTCGGTAGTAGTAATGAACACGTTTAATTTTCCTTACGCCAATGAAAACAAGTACGACTTCGCCGCTGTATACTATTCCATGACGCAGGTATATGCTGGCCTGCCCATGCTCGTAGACCATCTTACCAATACCTACGGACTATATCCTCACTTTTTACAGCCTATTTTCAGTGTCATTGGCATGAATATCTTCAAGTTCTCGTTGGTCATGTCATTGCTTGCCGGGTTATCATTGTTGTTCAATTTTTATGCCTTAAAGAAACTGGTAAGCAACCAGTTCATATTGTTCCTTGGTTTTGCGGCCATCATCTTCTTTCCCTACTTCGATTTTAAGGTCTTACTGGCTTTCGATTGTGTTTTCTCTTATGTTCCCATTCGCTATCTCGTGCCCAGCACCCTTGTTTTTTTATCGGTCATCTACTTTCAAAAAAAGCCAGTGTCCCTGTACTGGTTCACGTTCGTACTGTCCGCTATGTTTATCCTCTGGAATCCCGAGATGGGGCTGGTGTGTTACATCTCCTGGATACTGGTGAATATCTACAGCGACTATTATACCTCTGATGGAAAGCCTGCTGTTAAAAAGATGTTGTATCATGTTATAGCCGGTATCCTCATTGTTTGCGCCGTCTTCTATGCTTACAAGCTGATTATTTATCTCGCCTATGGTTCCTGGCCCGACCTTAGTTTGCTCTTCTCTACAATTGCTCTTTTCGGCAACATAGGCGTGGGTGCGCTGCCCATGTCGTCAGTGCACCCCTGGAACCTTATGGCGCTCGTCCTCATCCTTGGCTTCACATACGCAGTGGTCAAATGGTTCAATAAAGAAATAACGCACAAGTCTACGCTCATCATGCTGGTGTCGCTTATAGCGCTTGGATATTTTGCTTATTTCCAGGGCCGCAGCCAGGATACAAATTTCGCCATGAGTTCCGCCTTCTGCTTCTTCCTGCTCACCATTCTGGGAGATGAACTCTGGACTACGGTTAGAAAAAATAACATCCTTTTGCTCAATGCTTTGTTTGTGGCTTTCCTCTTTCTTGTCTCTTTTTCGGTCTTTGAGATAGCATTCAATGCACCAAAAATTGTATCGCTTTATTACCAGGAAGACGATAAAGCCAATTTCGCAGACGCTACACAAAGGGCAGAGGCGGGCAACGAATTTATTACCAAAAACAACCCCGGCAATAAGAAACTACTGCTCATCATGCAAAAGAAGACCCAACCACTTTTCATTGATGGATATAAACGAAAGTCTGCTTTCAATCCCGGCTTCATAGATCTGTTTTTTGAAGAGGATGCCGAGCGTTTGGCAAGAGTAATAAAAGATTCTTCCTTCCGCATTTTTATTGAGCCCACTCCTGCCAGCTATGTTTATATGGGGCTACCTTTTGCCGCTCTGGCAGCATCTTACGAATATAAAGCTGTAGACGGCACTATGGTCATACTGGACAAAAGAAAACATGAGATGGGAGGAGAGGCATTTTTCGACCGCCCTGATAACCGCGTGTTTTATAGAAAGTATTCTGATGATTCAACAGGAATAAATAACCGCATCAGTGATGCAATGGGCGTGCCTCCTGTAGTTATTAATCCCGAATTTTCTGCGGAGATGTTATTCCTGTCCACTCCACAAATGTATCCTGAATCTACTTTAATAGGTTATGTAAGCAACAATGGTGGGTTTGTATTCGGCAAGGAATTTAATTCTTTCAACTTTTTCTTTGCTATCAATAAAACGAAGCTTACCACGCAGTTGGGCAATAATAAATGGGTGTATATGGCGATAAATGTTTTTCCGGACAGCATAGCGATATATTCCAATAACCAGCTCGTTTTGTCGCAGCACCTCAAAGAGCATATCACCAGGCAGCCTGATTATAAGCTGGCTATAGGCAATTTCAGCACTGACCAGAATAAGGGCCAGTGCCGCTTCTATGTAGGGCCTATTGCAGAGGTATCTATAAGAAATAAAGCTTTGGACCCGGCACAGATTAGCACCACCTGGGCGGAGATAAACAGGGTCATCAATAAAGCGAAATAGCCTGCTGCTATCGAATTCGAGATAACACCGACACGCCCTGAAAGGGCAAAATCTCACAACGGTGGGCATCGCCCATCGATATAGCGCGGGGTGGGCATCGACCATCGGGATCACAACGGTGGATAACACCCATCGAATTCGAGATAACACCGACACGCCCTGTAAGGGCAAAATCCCACAACGGTGGGCATCGCCCATCGATATAGCGCGGGGTGGGCATCGACCATCAGGATAACAACGATGGATACCACCCATCTAATTCGAGATAACACCGACACGCCCTGTAAGGGCAAAATCCCACAACGGTGGGCATCGCCCATCGATGTAGCGCGGGGTGGGCATCGACCATCGGGATAACAACGATGGATACCACCCATCGAATTCTAAACAACACCGATACGCCCTGTAAGGGTTGAATGTAGTCTTATGAAACGCAATATTGCTTAACTAAATGACATTGACCTAAAGGACGGAGCCATTGACACGACACTATTGCTGTTTCAATCCGTTGTAATAGTTGTTGTCCACTTTATCGTAACCCGCAGCTATTGCCTTGTCCACATCCTGTAGCGCCAGCGCCTTTTGCCCTTTCATATTATACGACAGCGATCGCTCGTAATATAGTTCTCCCAGGTCAGGGTTAAGCTTTATGGCGTGAGAAAGATCATCGATCGCCTCATCTATCCTGCCCTTATCTCTGAGCAGTCTTCCCCTGTTCAGATAAGAGGCATAAGCCTCAGGTGCCCTGGCAATGGCTATACCATATTCGATAAGTGCAGAGTCAGTCTTGCCCGTAAGGTTCAGGAAATTAGCATAGTTGCCGTATGCCTGTGGTGATGGGTCTACAGCCAGCGCCCCCCTGAACCATATTGCAGCAGAATCCGTGTCCTTGGTGATATAATACAGTATAGCCAGGCCCAGGTACATATTGGGGTTCTTGCTGTCGTACTTGAACGCGCTGAAATACGTGTTCCGCGCCTCATGATACTGTCCGTTCCCGCGCTCCATTTCGCCCAGCGATACATAGGGGTTCATAAACTCAGGTTTCAGTGCTATTGCCTTATTCAGCAGCAGTATACCGGAGTCGTAATCCCTCTTCTTTACATATGGGTCTGCATCAGTGGCCCATCTCCTGTAATAAATAAACCCCAGGTTGTTGTAAGCGCCGGGATCATGTACCGGGTCTTTTTGTATGGCATCTGTCCACAAGCTTATGGCATCGTACCACGCCGTGCATCTGTCGTTGCTTACAAGAAAAAGACAGGCCATGTATATGCCCGAAACACCCAGAACAGCATTGGTATAAGGCTTCTTAACTCCTGAAAATAATTCAGAAATATACCATCCAGCTATGAAAAACAAACCTGTATAAGGAATGTAGCTATAACGCTCAGCAAATATAGCCTCACCCACCTGCAGGAACTGAAGCAGCAATGCAATGTTCACAATAAAGAAAAGCAGGCCAAAAGCGACTACTCTGTTCTTACGCCCAATCCTCCATGCCCCGAACACAATAGCAGCTACCGCCAGCGGATACAAATAGAACAGTACCGGCAATGCTCCACCTACCTTCTGCGGATAAGCATAAAAGTTGCACAGGCTTATCGGCAAAACCGCCTTCCATAAATAAGTGATCAGAGAGTAGCTACCCAATGCGATTCGCTCCGGCACATTGTAATGCACTTTTTGCATGTCCATCGCACCGGCCGTATGCTGCACCTTTAACGCGATGATACCAAATATCAAAGCCAGTATAAAATGCGGCGCCTTCTCAAGCAACAACTTTGCTTCCCATTTCCTTTTTTCGAAATAGTCCACTAGCAGTAAGGTCACAGGCAGGGTTACGGCCACTGGCTTGGCCAGCAGCGAACAAATGAACAACACAAGTATACCTGCATACCAGCCAGCCTTCTTACCATCAGCAGCGCGCAAATAGTACATATAGCATACACATGCCGAAAAATAAAAAAAAGCATAGAGCACATCCTTCCTGCCTGATATCCACGCTACAGACTCCACATGCATAGGGTGCAGCCCGAATAGCAAAGCCGTAACAATAGCAGCCACAGGCCTGCGTGTCAGTAGGAAAATAAACACGTAGACGAGCAGTGTATCCAGCACATGCAGCGCCAGGTTATCAAAGTGGTATAACCACGGGTCCAGCCTCGCCGAACTATACTCCAGCGCATAGCTGAGTATGGTCAGCGGATGGTAGTTACCCATCACCGGCTCAGAAAAAATAGCTTTGATACCCGCAGCAGAAAGATTTTTTATCAGCGTATTGTCCTGTATGTAGCCCGGGTCGTCCCAGTTCGTAAATTGATTATTCAGGCAAACTTTCAAAACCAAAAAAACGAGCACCGCTATCCCGGCCATGATCAGCGCATGCGTAGACGGTTTAAGTTCGCCGGCAACAGACCCACCAGTGGCTTTCACTTGAGGCGTTTTTGGTAACGCCTGTCCTGTGTCAGTTGCGGTATTTGCTATTTTGCTTTTCTTGTTCGCCATGAATACGTTTAGTTTTTCAGTTGCTGGTAATAATTGTTATCTACCTGCCCATATCCCAATGAGATTGCTTTATCCACGTCCTGCAATGCCAGTGCCTTTTCGCCCTTCTGCGCGTAGCCAAACGATCGAAGATAATACGCCTCGCCAATATTTGGGTTTATCGAGATCACCTTGTCCAGGTCACGTGCCGCCTCATCCATACGTCCCTGCATCTTTAAAAACCGCGCCCGGTTCAGATAACCTCCATACATATCCGGGTTCAACGACACCGCGATACTATAGACGATCAGCACAGAGTCGCTCTTGCCCATTTGCATCAGTACGTTGGCATAGTCTGTATAATTGTCCGCTGTCGGCTGCAATTGTATCGCTCTTCTGAAATACGTAGCAGACGATTCAAAGTCACCGCGCATATAAAGAAGGATACCCAGCCCCTGCAGTGCGTTCACCATATCCGGCTTCAGCTCCACAGCTTTCCCCAGCAGGTAGATCGCAGAGTCGGTAGCTACCTTTCTTTCACCCGGGTCTGCAATTGTGTTTTTCTTATTGAAGTAAACAAAGCCCAGGTTATTATAGGCTATTGGCGCGCGCGTTGGTTCTTTTTCAATTTCATCTGTCCACAGCGTCGTTGCGTCATACCATACATTACAGCGCTCACTGCTCGCATAACCCAGGCAGCCCGCATAGGCTACTACGAGCGCCAGCACGGCGTAGTGTAGCGCCTTGCTCATATCTGGTGTAAGGGCCACCGACACATACCACCCTGCAATAAAAAACAAACCTGTATATGGGAGATAACTATACCTATCAGCCAGTATAGATTCCCCCACAGGTATGAACTGCAAAAGCAGCAAGATATTGACGATAAAGAACAGCACACCAAAAACCACCACCCGGTTCATTCTCGCAAATCTCCATAAAGCATACACAAGAGCAGCAGTTGCCAGCGGATACAGATAGTATACCATGGGCAAATACCCATTCACCTTCTGCGGATACGGGTAGAAACAGCATAGATGCGCAGGCAACACAGCCTTCCACACATAGGTGACGAATGCATAGCTGCCCAGTGCTATCCTCTCTATAAAATTATACGGCACCTTCTGCACATCCATAGCGCCGCCGCCATGCTGTATCTTCACAGACAGCATACCGAATATTAGCGCAAGAATAAAATGCGGTATCTTTTCCAGCAGCACTACCGCCTTCCATTCCCTCTTTTCATAGTAGTCTATAAGCAACAGCACCACTGGCAGCGTCACAGATACTGGCTTCGATAGCAGCGCACCCACAAACAACACCAGGACAGCACCATACCATAACCATCTTTTACTACGCTGCACACGCACATAATACACATAACAAATACTCGCTGCTATATAAAACAAAGCGCACAGCAGGTCTTTTCTGCCAGCTACCCACACCGCCGACTCTACATGCATCGGGTGTATACCAAACAGCAGTGCTGTTACTGCCGCTGCCACAGGGCGTTTGGTCAGCAGCTGCACAAAGCAGTATATCTCTATCGTCACCAGTATGTGGAGCCACAGGCTGTCGAAATGGTATAGCCAGGGTTCCAGTTCTACGTAACTGAATTCTATCGCATAGCTGAGCATCGTCAGTGGGTGATAATTCCCCATTACCGGCTCGCTGAAAATACGCTTCAGCCCTTCATGCGACATATCCCGCACTATAGGGTTGTTCACAAAATAGCCTGCATCATCCCAGTCTGTAAATTGGTTCCCAAGGCAACCCTTTAGCACCCACCACGTAATGGCCGCTATCATGGCTACTACCAGCAAATGGATCAACAAGCCTCCCTTTTGCCATGCAGCAAAAAAGTCAAACGGCTCCCTTGCTACCGTAGCGGCAAGTTCAGGTATTTCCGGTTTCGTTTGCTGTTTGCTTGTTTTCTTCGCCATAGCGATCTTACGTTGCGGCGGTTTATTAGTGAGCAGTGCTTTTCAGCATCTGGTAATAGTTCTTGTCTATCCGTGTGAATCCCAGTGATAGCGCCTTTTCCACATCCTGCAGGGCCAGCGCTTTCTTGCCGTCTTCCGTGTAGCAATAAGACCGGGAGTAGTATATCTCGCCCATGCCGGGACTCAGGTCCAGCGCCGTCTGGAAATCCTTCATCGCTTCCCCGCAACGGTGCAGGCGCTGCAATGTCCGTGCGCGATTCAGGTAGGGTGCTACCATATCGGGGTTTTGCCCTATAGCCACAGCGTATTCTTTCAGCGCTTCCTCATGGCGTCCGGTCATGTCGTAAAAGTTACCGTAGTTACTATGCGCCTCTGGAAAGTAGGGTTTTGTTTTCAAAGCCATCCTGAAGCAATAGTCCGATGAGTCGTAGACCTTACTGATGGCATATATAATCGCCAGGCCCAGGTAGGCATTCGCGTTCTCAAACGCATTCTGCAGGCTTATAGCTGTGTAGTATTTTATCTTGGCCTCCGGGAACTTCCCTACACTCCTCAGCAACTCTCCCAGCGATATATACGGATTGGCAAAACCCGGTTGCAACTCTATCGCCTTGCGCAGCAGTACTGATGCAGAATCATAGTACAGTTTCTTTTCGTCTGCATTCACTGCGTCATTAAACTTATTGAAATAACAAAAGCCCAGGTTGTTATAAGCATTCGGAGCGCGTACCGGCTCTTTCTCTATCTCGTCTGTCCACAATGTGATCGTATCATACCATACCTTACATCGTTCATTGCTCAGGTAGCCCAGCAACAACGAATACCCCACCGTAATGATCGTTACCGCATACCGGAATTCTTTCTTACCTCCCACTTCAAAGCATTCCGACACATACCACCCGGCTATAAAGAACAGCCCCAGGTAAGGGATATAAGTATACCGGTCTGCAAGTATAGCGCCACCTACCGGCAGGAACTGGAGTAGCAGTATAATGTTGACAAGGAAGAACAGGCTGCCAAAAACAACTATTTTCTTTTTACGCGCAAATAGCCACAGAAGAACAAGTATAACAATAACGATGACCGGATATATAAGATAGATATAGGGCAATGTACCGTTCTCCTTATCAGGATAGGGATAAAAATTACAAAGGCCTACCGGCACTACCGCCTTCCATAAATAGGTCACCAGCGCATAGTTGCCTAAGCACATGCGCTCTATAAAATTATGGCTCACATTCTGCGTGCCCAGCGACCCGAAATCTTTCTGGTCTATAAGCGACCGTATACCAAATGCCACGGATATCGCAAAGTGCGGCAGCTTTTCCACTATAAGCTTGTAGTCCCGCTTCCGGTCTTCGTAATAGTCGATAAGAAACAACGTCACCGGCAGTATCACAGCTACAGGCTTGGACAACAGCGAACAAACAAACAGTAAAATAACGCCGCTATAGAACAACCATTTTTTACTCCCTGTTTCACGTACATAGTACACGTAAGTCACACACGCCGCCATATAGAATACTCCGTAGATCACATCCTTCCTGCCCGCTATCCACGCTATCGATTCCACATGCATCGGGTGCAGCCCGAACAGCAATGCCGCTACCGCCGCTGCCACAGGCCGTTTGGTCAGCAACTGCACAAACCAATATACAAGCACCGTCACCAGGATATGGAACAAAAGACTGTCTAAATGATACAGCCATGGCTGCAGCCGCACATAACTATACTCGATCGCAAAACTCAGAATGGTCAGCGGGTGATAGTTGCCCATTATAGGCGTCGTAAAAATATTCTTCAACCCCTCTGCTGATATGTCTTTTATTAGTCCGTTGTCCTTTACATAACCGGGATCATCCCAGTTGGTCAATTGATTGTTGAGGCACGTTTGGTAAAAAAACCAGGTGATAGCCGCAATACCTGCCACTATATACACCTGCGTAGATGTCTTTAACTTATCCCATCCTTCCCCAAAAACAAAGGGGCCTTTTTTAATTGCCTCTTTTTTTTGTGGTGCGGCGGGCTTCACAGGTTGGTCGGTTGCATTCGCTTTCTTAGTCTTCGCCATAAAGCATAAATATACTTAGGAATCGGGAAATATCCATTGCATCATCACACCGGGTTACTATACATAAAAAGAGCTGCCGGTAAGGGCAGCTCTTGTATAGCATTACTAACTTGTTTTAGTCTTTTACCATCTTCTGTACTGTTACCAGTTGACCGCTCTCGTCATACAGCGATATCAGGTACGTAGCATTAGCCAGCCTGCTCACATCTATATCTCGTGCGTCTGCCTCGTCTATCTCTATCTTACCATCTATGCCCGTTATCACTGCACGTACCTTTATCGTAGCAGCTATATGCAATGTCCCCTGCACAGGGTTCGGATATATCTTTATCTGTGGGCCGTTCACTCCGTTCAGTCCCAGCTTATCTGACTCAAAATAGTATTTCGCAGACTCCGATTTACAACCGTTCGTATCCGTCACCACCACGTACACCCATTGAAAATAAGTCTGCGCCAGCGTCGGTGAGGTCGCATGTGGTATAAGGCCTGTTACACTGTCATACCATTGGTAGTGCGGGAAGCCGGCAGGCGCAACAAAGTCACTTCCTCCAAAATCGTACGTGATAATAGGAGGCGGCAACTTGTATATATACAAGCCCCTGCTGATAGTACATGTGGTAGGTAGTGTATACGTGATCATTGCATTACCGCCGGGCAGTAGCGTTGTGATCCTGCCTGTCGAATCTACTATCGTATCCAGCAGTGGTGTACTCGTTGTCCATCTGCCACCCATGCTCGCATCATGCATCGTATCTATCACTCCGGGACACAGCGTATCCGGGCCTGTTATAGGGAACGGTAGCGGGTTAACTATAAACAATGCCGTGGCTGAGCAACCAGGGCGCACCGTATAGAAGATCGTAGCTGTATCTGCCACCACACCCGTTACTACTCCTGTCTTCGGGGTCACTGTTGCTACAGAGGTCTTGCCACTGCTCCATACTCCGCCCAGCGTAGTATCGGCAAGTGTCTGTGTCAGGCCGGGACATACTTCCAGGTGCCCTGTTATAGGCCCTGGCGTAGGTATTACCTGCACCATGCTTTTCGATAAACAGCCGCCGGGAGTAATATAACTGATCGTTGTTGTCCCTGCAGATACACCCGTTATAAGTCCCGGTCCTGAGGACACTTTCGCTATACCCGGATTAGTTGAGATCCATACACCACCGCCTACTATGTTGGTGATGTAGTCTGTGCCTGCTATACATACACTGTCACCGCCTACGTTTGGCGCTATCGGGTTCACATGCATTACCACTGATGATGGGCATACAGGCGACGAATAAGAAATAGTGCTCGTGCCGATACCCACACCATATACCTTGCCTGTTGTACCTACCAGTGCTACTGCCATATTACTGCTCGTCCATGCACCTCCTGTATTCGATGATACCAATATCACTGAGTCGCCGTTACATACATTTGTAGGCCCGGCTATACCATTCACACTCACCGCCAGCCACGACTGGCAGCCAGCTACAGGTTCAGTATAAGTAAGTGTAGCTATGCCTGGATAAATACCGGTCAACATTCCGGCATGTGGCATCGTAGCAGCAGTAGTGCCGCTAAAACTCCATGTACCTCCAGGTGTTGCATCCGTATAAGTAGCTGTGCTGCCTACACACAATGGGTTTGCCCCAGCTATAGCAGCGGGCGAAGGAATCACTGTAAATACCTTGGTCGTATACACAGTTGCACATGCCGATGACAGTGTATAAGTAATGGTTACAGAACCGCCTTTTACAGATTTCAATATACCGGTCATAGAGTCTATCACGGCTATATTGGTATCAGATACACTCCACTTGCCGCCACCTATGG
>JABDCE010000034.1 GCA_013288285.1 Bacteroidota bacterium | reverse complement strand
AGCATTTACGGGATCGGCAAAAGATGAGCCGCCGCCGCCGCCATTCCAGATACCGCCGCCGCCACCGAAGTAACCGCCGCCGCCGCCGCCTGAAACGCCTTGTAAGCTACCGTCGCCACCGATGCCAAAGACACCATTGCTGCCCGGCAGCCAGCCGCCTGAATATGTGGCGCCTGCACCACCGGTGGACTGAGTGCCACCGCCTGCTACAGAACCATCGAGGTTTGCCTGGCTGTTGGCGCCAACAAGGCCGCCGCCATCACCACCGGCATACGCGCCATTGAGATTATCCCATCCGTTACCGCCGCCACCGGCAGCAACTATAACGCGGTCTGTCAAGCCAGGACCTGTGCGGATATCGGAAGCGCCACCGCCACCGCCACCGCAGCCTATGCCAGGGTAGTAGTTGGAGTTACCGCCGCCATTAAAACCACCGGCCGCACCGAATACAGATCCGTTGAAGCCATGGCCGCCTACATAAATGGTGAGCATTTCACCCGGGGTAACATTAAGTATACCCTGCACACGTGCACCGTTGCCCGGGTTAGGAGCAGCACTCACATTGTCACTGCCGCCTATAGCGCCAGACATGTCAAAATTGAGGCTGTTGATACCAGCCGGGATAATGAACGTCTGTGGGTTTGGATTGCCGCCAAGATAACTGAATGTGTTTGTAAACTGCCCTACGTTCTGTAAGTTAGAGAATGGAACGCTATCAATAGTAACTCCGGCGCAAACCGCAGGAATAGTGCCTATCGTAAGTGCCGGCAACGGATTGGTAGTTACAGAAAAAGACATTGAGTCTCCCGTACAGCCAAATTCGGTAGGAACAACAGTGAACGTTCCCACAATCGGACCAGAAGAAGTATTAGCTGCTGTAAAAGACAGCGGGTTTGCGGAACCCGTACTGGGCAGTCCCACGCCTATTGCTGTGTTGTCGACAGACCAGTTGTAAGTAGGCGAAGTGCCATGGCCTGCTGAACTGGTAAACAGTACGTTTACCGGATCGCCAGCGCAGTAAGTCTGACTGGCAATATTCTTCACATCAGGCGTCTGCAAAACAGTAACGGTAAACGCATACTGTGTCTGGCATACACCATTGCTCACTGTAAGCGTAGCATTGTATATGGCTGCGGGTGCGTTCTTAGGAACTGCTATCGGGAATGCACTTCCGGCAGGTAAGTTCATGGTATCAGGCACATCTACAAAAGAAGCGGTATGCGCAGCTGCATCGTAAGTAATGCCATAAGTACCCACTGTGTTGTAAGAGATCACTATATTTCCCTGGCTGCTGTTTGCTCCGGGTGTATTTACTACGTTTGTTGTCGTAAGAGGATCTGCATAAGAAGAACCGCCGCCGCCGCCCGTAAAGGCACCGCCGCCGCCGCCCCACCAGCCACCGCCGCCGCCGCCGGATACGCCACCTGAGCTACCATTGCCACCAACGCCTGATGCGCCATTAGAACCCGGTAAAATACCTAAGAAACCAGCTGTAGCTCCGTTACCGTAGATCACCTGCGAACCACCGGTAGCGGATGAAGGAGGCAAGCTACTATTCGGTCCGCTGCCGGCGCCGGTAAGGCCACCACCGTCACCACCGTTCATTTCGCCGTTAGTCGGGTCCCAGCCGCCGCCGCCGCCGCCGCCTGCTACAGCAACGCGGTTAACTAATCCCGTACCATTCAACCGAATGTCTGAAGCGCCGCCGCCGCCGCCGCCCTGGCCGAAAGTGAGATCAGAATTCGCATTACCACCGCCGTATGTGCCACCACCGCCAGGAACGGGAACGCCAGTAACGCCATCACCTCCTAAACCACCCACAAAAGGATACAACAGATCGCCGGGATGAACATTCAACGTACCTGAGATCTCTCCGCCGTTACCCGGAATTGCAGTACCAGGAGCAGCACCCACATAATCCTCACCACCACGGGCGCCTAAGATATCGAACGTAACACTTGTCACACCTTTTGGAACAACAAAAGGATTCTGAGCAAGCGTACTAAAATAAGAAAATGTAGTTGGGATAACGCCTACATTAGTGAGCCCTGAATATGGTAAACTGGCGCTGTCTGTACCCGTACATACCGATGGATTGGCACCGAACACAGCACTAAATGTAAGTGTAGGCGCTCCGCTCACAAACACCTGTACCGTGATGAATGCATTACCATCAACCCCGTCAGAAACTTCTATTGTAAACACATCGGTACCAGAAAACCCCGGAGTAGGTGTGTAAGAAACTCCAGTCAGCGTAATAGGGTTGGTTCCGGTAGGAGAAGTGCCGATTACGTCTCCCGGAACGAAAGCGCTGCCCCCAGGGCCTGTAACTGTACCATTGGCAGGCAACTGTTGTACCGTATATGTTTCTGTTTGTCCTGCATCCGGGTCAGTAACGTCCATGTATGGATCAAGTAAGATCGCAGTATTATTGCAGGTCGCGATTGCCTGATTTGACGCACTGTCGAAGACCGGAGCTGTCTGCGCCTTACTGGAAAAAGGTATTGCCATCAACGCTATCCCTGCACAAAGTATTGCACGCCTCAAACGAGATTTCTTAACATTTCCTTTAGTATTTGATGCCTTAGAGTAAAAGAATCCTGATCCCATATCTATGTAGATTTATGAAACAATGCTGAAAAGTAATAAAAAAATAATAAAAAAAAGCCGTTTTGCTCCTTTTTTTTAAAATTTATTTTTGAAAAATTCCTGTTAAAAAAAAACAACCACAACTATCTATATATTCTTTTCAGATAGCGAATAAAAGGCCACTATAAAAATGAAAATAACCTATGCACTGTATTTCAACAACAGCATGACATTCAATAAAATATGCTTAGCATAAAAAAATTGCCGCATCATCGTTTTTTGCCTGAAAACAGTACAAGAAAAATTAATCAGCGGTTAAAGTGAAAATTTCGGAAAAACCGATGAAAAATAAAAAAACGTGCTGTAAAAATGTAGAATATGGAGATAATACTGATCGTAAAAAAAGAGCGAAAATATCACTATAAACGTTTGATCTACAGTGAAAAAATCAGGTATTTTTACTCTATCCGTTAACAAATTTTTTCCTTAATAATCGGCTATCCGGGAGAGGTATATTGGCCTAAAAAAGAACGCGTTATCACATTTATTTTTGCAAACAAAAGTCAATGAAAAATCAGCTTTTTTCGGGCGTCACACGATTCATTTACAACCGGCATAAACTCATAAATCTATGTCAGTGCATAAAAAGAAAACGGCCCCGGATGCAAACGGGGCCGTTTATTTATTTCATTACTATCAGACTATTGCTCGATAACGAAGTGGAACACACTGTTCTCATTTCCTGAACGAACACCAAGGATGTACATTCCGTTAGCCAGTGAGCTGTTCAGTTGAACCTGCTCATTGATCATTCCGTTATGTGTCATCACTTTATTGCTGTAAACAACCTGTCCGAGCATATTGGTTATTTCCAGTGACACTTCCTGGTCGTTTGTGCTACCCAGTGTGCCCTTCACAGAGAACGTACCCTTGTTAGGGTTAGGTATCACACGTACATCAGATACTAAACCGGTAACCTGGTTAACAGCTTCTGTGCTTCTTACCGATAAGCTGGTAGATGCAGATGTAGACAGACCGCCGCACATGCCGTCACCTGTAACAATACAAGTGATAGAATCATGGTTGCTGAAGTTGTCGCGGATCAGCATGTTCGAAGTTTCGTTTGGCACAGTAACACTATTTATCTGCCATTCGAAAGTTGGATTAGGGCCTGCATTTGAATAGTTTGCTTTCACAGTATCCAACTGGTTCTCAACTATGCTCTTACCCGGAGTAACTGTAAGCGATACGTTTGTTGGCTTAACCGGAGCAGGAACACTCGCAGTAAAGTTCTGTACCGTTGTATTAACGATAGCGCAAGGATCACTGCTAGTCACTGTTACAGAGATATTATCACCGTTGGCAGGCGTCAGCACGGTATAAACGCTTGAACCGGAATTAACTGCGCCCTGGGTCCATGAGTACGTTGGTGATGTACCGGCGTTATGTGGCCATGCAGTATAGGTAACTGCAGTTCCTGCGCAAACAGGGCCGGCAGGGTCAGCTACGATTATTGCAGATGGCGTTGTTTTTGGATTAACTGTCATAGTAACTTCTGATGAAGCGACAGGACTTGTAGGGCACGCCACATTGCTCGTAAGCTGTGCAGATACAACATCACCGTTTGCAGGTATGCCTGTATAAGTACTGTTCGTTTCACCGGCAACAGGGATTGTGTTAACGCTCCACTGATACAGCGGAGTACTGCCCTGATTAGCTACTGAAGTAGAGAACACTACGGTTGAACTATCACATACACTCAATACCGGAGTTGTTACTGTTATTGCCGGCGTCACCAGTGAATTAACGACGACAGGTGCGCTTCCGAACATATTATTTGAACAACCTGTAGCCGGATCTGTTGCTGTTACTGTATAAGTACCAGCAGCAGTCATGATACCAAAATTAAGAGGGCCGCCGCTGCCTGTCACCGGTGTACCGATCTTAGCCGAACCATTATACAACTGATAGTTCACTGAAAGGGCACCTGTAATCAATCCTACGTTTTTACCTGTGCTACCAAAGCAATAGCTACCACCGCCAGTTACTGTCTGAGGGACAGGAAGCAACTTAGTGCTAACGGGTACCGAAGCCATCATTGTATCAGTACATTTTGTAGTGTTGTTTGTTGCTATTACTGTGTAATTACCAGTGCCGGTCTGTCCGCCGAAATCAATAGCAGAGCCAGTGCCTGTAGATGGCAAGCCAACCGGTGTGCCATTATACAATTGGTAGCTGATACCGGAGTTAGAACCGCTCAGGTTAACATGCACTCCGGCAGGATCGCCAATGCAATATGCACCACCACCGTAAACGGTATAAGGAGCAGGTAATGCTAATGTAGAAACGAGCGCAGAACCTGTCATATTACTTGTACAATGCAGCGCTGTCATATCAGAACCTACTATTGTATAAGAACCAACACCTGTCTGTAAGCCAAAGTCGAGCACACCACCAGTACCGGTAGCACTTGCACCGGGAACCGGTACTCCCTTATACATCAGCTGGTAAGTCACAGTCGGATCAGAAGGATTCAAAGAAACATCAACACCTGTGCCATTGAGGCAATATGCGCCTCCGCCATTCACTGAATAAGAATTAGGCACAGCAGCTATAGTTACTATGGCACTTCCGGTCATTGTTGTTGCACAACCGGTTGAAGCGGCCGTACCAATTACAGTATATGTACCAGGAGTGAGCTTAGCGCCGAAGTCAACAGGTACACCTGTTGCACCAATCTTAGGCGTACCTAAGGCAACTGAGCCCAGGTATAACTGATAACTAACCCCTGATGTAGAAGATGGCAGGCTGATGTCGCTACCAGTACCACCTGAACAGTAAACGCCGGCATTAGTGGCATTTACGGGATAAGCCGTTGGCGGCAGGCTTGAAGTAACATTAACAGAACCAAACATAGTAGTAGGACAGCCGGAAATAGCATTTGTAGCTACAACTGTGTACTTACCTGTAAGTGGCTGTAACCCAAAATCAAGCGTACCGCTTACCCCTGCTACAGGCGCACCTATATTTGTAGTACCATTAAGGACTAACTGGTAGTTGATACCTGAATTTGAATATGATATCTGAACATCTGCACCCGTACCACCAGCACAGAAATTACCGCCACCCATAACTGTATAAGCTGTAGGGGAAGGATTTACATTAATTGTAGCAGATCCAAGCATTGGAGCAGTACAGGTAGTTGATGTGTTAGACGCAATCACAGTATAAGTTCCTACACCGGACTGGTTACCGAAGTCAATCGCGCTGCCTGTTCCGAATTTTGCGATACCTATCTTGGCTGAACCGTTATATAACTGGTAGCTGATACCTGATACTGAACTGAACAGATTCACATCTGAACCGCTGGTACCTGTACAGTAGCCACCACCACCTTGTACCAAGAACTGATCGGGAGCAGGATTAATATTAATAGTTGCGCTTCCGGCCATGTTTGCTGAGCATCCTGCAGTGCTTGTTGCTATTGCAGTATACGGACCAGCAAGTGTCTGCGGGCCAAAGCTGAGCGGTAAGCCTGTACCTGTTACCGGAGTACCAACAGCAACTGATGAATTATACAACTGGTAAGAAACTCCTGATGTAGATGTATCCAGGGTTACCAATAACCCTGTAGTGCCTGCGCAGTAGCTGCCACCGCCTTTCACGGTATGTGTCTTCGGAAGCTGATTCTGGATAACAGTTAATCCACCGCTCATTATGGTATTGCAACTGGTTGTTGAGTTCGTAGCATGAACGGTATACGTACCTGACGGCAGCAAACCAAAGTCAAGTGTATCATTGATACCAGGAGTCAGACCGGAACCTACCGGTGTAGCACCCTGGTACAACTGATATCCGATACCTGCACTTGAGTAATTCAATTCAAGACGAACGCCTGAACCGCCTACACAATAACTAAGGCCGGCAGGAGCTATAAGCGTATACGACGTAGGCAACGGATTAATAGTAATTGCCGGATTTCCAGCCATGTTGCTGGTACATCCTGATGCGTTGACAGCAACAACTGAATAGTTACCTGCTATAGTACGTGAATTAAAATCGAGCTGACCGCCGGTACCTGTCATTGAATCAAGAACAGCGGTACCGGAAGAAGTGGTAACGTACAATCTGTATTTAACCCCTGGGTCAGAACCTGCACCTGTGGTATTTCCAACATACACATGCACGCCTGCACCACCAAGGCAGTAGCTTCCGCCGCCACCTACACTTACCGGATAAATAGAAGGCAGAGTGTTAACATTTACGTTAACACCACCGGACATAGTCTGAGAACAAAAAGTAGGACTTATGGTATCAGTAGCAATAACGGTATAATTACCGAGAGCTGCCTGGTTACCGAAAGCTATACTATGACCTGTGCCTGCAACAGGGCTGCCTATTGCCTTACCACCATCATACAACTGATAGTTGAAGCCTAAAGCAGAATTTGCTATGTTGACAGGAACTCCTGCACCACCTGCGCAGTAACTGCTGCTGCCTGGTGTAGATACGAGATATTGGGTAGGCAATGGCCTTGCAGTGATAACCGGCTTGCCAGACATATTATTAACGCAATTGGTTGTTGTATTTGTAGCAGCTACAGAATATGTACCCGCTGGCATAGGGCCAAAATCAAGCGCGGAGCCAGTACCAGTGAGCGCTACTCCTAAAGCAGTAGTACCCTGGTACAACTGATAATTAACACCCACATCCGATGTATTCAGATTAACATGAAAACCGGTACCACCCGCGCAATAAACTGTACCGGCAGCTGTCACCGTATGTACCGGGGGCAAAGGCGTACTGTATATAGTTGTGTTATTATTAAGATTTATGGTACAACCAGTAGATACAACCTGCGCCTGTATGGTATAGTTACCGGTAGGCTCCGGGCCGAAATCAACCGCAGAACCAGTTCCTGGCTTGCTGGGAGGTACCAGTGTAGTTCCGTTATACAAATTATAGGTTGTTCCTATGTCAGAATTATCCGTAGCCACATCCACACCTGAGGAACCTGCACAGTAGCCGCCACCCAATGAGATAAGATTGTATACACTTGGTTTAGGTAAAACAGTCATTGTATAGGTTGCTGTACCTGAAGCACAAGTTCCTACAATGGTATAAGAAATAGAAGTAGTACCAGGTAATATACCGGTAACAAGACCCGTAGAAGCGTTAACGGTAGCTATAGATATGTTACTGCTCGTCCAGATACCGCCTGAAGTGCCACCTACATCAGTAAGCGGTGTTGTTGAACCACCGGGACATACTGTAGCTGAACCTGTAATAGTTCCCGCTACGGGGCCAGGACAAATACTCACATATCCGTTGCCTCCCGCATAAAAACCCTGGTTGTGGATCAAGTTAGAGATAGCACCGCCATTTGCAGCAGGATAAGAAGAGCCACCGCCGCCGCCCCCGCCATACGCACCGCCGCCGCCATAGTAGCCACCGCCGCCGCCGCCGCCATAATAACATGAATAGGCGGAAGTACCACCTACACCCACAATACCCGCAGTATTAACACCGCAGTTACAGGTGCCTGTAGCTCCACCGGTAGACTGGGTGCCGCCTGCCCCCCAATAACATATATAAGAAGTACCTGAGTTACTGTTGCACATATAGCCATTACCGCCGGTAAGGCCGCCACCTGCGCCACCCTGTCCGGTAGCAGTGGTACCCGAACAGCCGTAACCGCCGCCGCCACCGCCGCCAGCAACTATAACGCGGTTACTAAGCGCCTGGGCACCGACACGAATGTCACTGGCGCCGCCACCGCTGGCACCATAAAAGTAACCACCAATGCCGCCACCATTAAACCCGCCTGCTAATGGAGAACAGCAACCACCAGTAGAGTTTTGACCAGCTCCGCCTACCGAAACGTATAGTATCTGCCCGGAAGTAACAACCAAAGTACACCGAACCCTGCCTCCAAGGCCTGGACCTCCATAGTTTAGCGTCGAGTTCCCACCAGACGCGCCAGCCATATCTACAGACACAGAGGTGACGCCAGTTGGCACAGTGTAATTCACTATAGCGCCCGAGTAACTGTAAACAGTTTGTGCATTTGCACTTACATTGTAGCCAAATAAAACGGCTAAAAGGATAATTGGTTTTAAGAGGTAGAATCGTTTCATAATTTACTCGTTTAAGAAAGTCCTGTAAAAAAGGTCTGAATTATAAACTACTAATAACAATAACAAAAAAGTAAACGTCCCAAAATGCCCGCCATTAAAGGCGTTTACTACATCGAAACATACTGCCGTAAAACTCTTAACAATAATTTATTCCCGGAAATTTATTTATCACGCGGAAAATATACTATACTATATACAATACTAAGAAAAAATAAGTAGAATTTAACAGGAAAATTTCCTAATGAAAAGTTAATGTTGTAAATTTATATTTGTGCGCTTGCTCTACAGAAAAACATCCTGACTTCTCTTACAATACAATAATTCCAAAGGCTATCCCCTTGATTTCCAGTAGAAAAGAAGAAAATACATAAGGAAATCCCGTTAAATAAAACAATACCGGCTGAAACCAATTTTTAACATTTAGCATTATTTCTGGCCTCTTTATCTGTAATTGGTAGAATTTCACTAAAAATTTGGCGCCTATTATACAAAAAAACTCCCGGCCAGTTGAAGTGGCCGGGAGCATCAAAAAAGTCAAATTTTCACTCCATATTATTGTTCCAGAACGAAGTGGAATACATTGTTTCCTGCCGTTGTATGGACATTGAGCAGGTACATGCCATTAGGTAGTGTGTTGTTCATCTGTACATTTTCACTGAGCCTGCCGCCATGTACGGTTGCCCCACTGCTGTATACCACCTGGCCTACCATGTTTGTTATCTCTACTGACACTTCTTCATCATTGGTACCGATAGTTCCGCTAATGGTGAACAAACCTTTATTCGGGTTTGGCACTACCCTGATGTCGCTGCCAGCTACATTAAGCTGACTTGCGCCCAGGTTATGTACGCTCATGATGAGATGCTTTGATGTTGTTAATCCACCACATGGTCCGCTGCCGGTAACCTGGCAGGCAACTGAATCACCATTGAACAGATTGCTGCTGATATACATATCCGAAGTAGCACCGGCAACCGGGCTGCCATTCACTATCCACTGGTAGGTAGGGTCCGGGCCGCCGTTCGCAGTAACACTTGCTTTCAGCGTATCGCTCTGACCTGTGATCAGCGCACCTGAAGGAGTGCCGGCAATAGTAACTACCGGAGCCACAAGGGTGGTTACATTCTCTGTGAGATTGGCTGTTGCAGTAGGTGTTGTAGCACATTTATCGTTGCTTGTCATCACCACCGATACTATATCACCATTACCTGGTACGTAGGTATAAGTAAAGCCGCCCGTACCTGTAACAACGCCACCGTGTGTTGTAGACCATGTGAATGTAGGTGAGCTACCTCCCAATACCGGTGACACAGCGCTGAATGTTACTGAAGTACCAGGACATACAGTACCCGCAGGATCAGCAGACATAGATATTGCCGGGGTTCCAACCGAATCAACTGTAATCCTTTCGGTAGCACTTGCAGGGCCACTTGCGCATGCCGCGCTGCTGGTTATTGTTACACCCACTATATCACCCATCTTCAGCGTATCTGTAGCATAGGTAGAAGTAGTTGAACCTGCTGCTGCGCCGTTCAAAGTCCACATATAAGTAGGTGCAAGGCCACCGTTAGCAGGAGTTGCCGTAAATACAGTAGGTGTACCTGCACAAACCTCAAAAGTAGTGTCAGAAGAAATACTCACAGCTGTTGTCAGTATCGGGTTGATGGAAACAACTGCCGAAGACAGCATATTGCTCGTGCAGGTAGTAGCCGGATTAATTGCCTGAATTGTGTAAGTTCCCGTTGCAGAATGTATACCAAGGCTCATCTTGCTGCCGGTACCCCATATAGGGAACCCAACAGCTATACCGCCAAGCCATAACTGGTAGGTGATGCCAACGTTTGAGTTGCTCAGCGAAACTGTGTCACCTATACCACCGGCACAGTATGCACCGCCCCCGGTAACAGTATAAACCGCAGGAAGGCTGTTGACAGTGATCGTAGCCGGTGACGCCATATTGCTGCTGCAACCGCTGGATGTATTTGTAGCCAGTACTGTGTATGTACCGTTTGCTTTGCGTGCACCGAAATCAAGGCCAGTGCCGCCTCCGAGGACAGCAGCGCCTGATACAATAGTGTCATACAACTGATAACTAATGCCTGCATCTGAACCGCTGAGGAAAATGTGTGTGCCGGTATCGCCGGCGCAGATATTACCACCACCGGTTATTGTGTAAACATTAGGCAGCAGATCGATATTGATAGTAGCGCTGCCAGACATAGTGCCCGTGCAGCCCGCAACAGGGTCTGTAGCTATTACTGTATAATTGCCTGCAGTTGTTTTTATACCGAAATCTAAATTTGAACCAGTACCGGTAATTGCTCTGCCTGCTTTAGATGAGCCATCGAACAACTGGTAACTAACGCCAGCGTCTGAACTAAATAACCCAACGTCTTTACCAGAGCCGCCCGCGCAGTAATCGCCGCCGCCTGTTACAGCATAGCTATTGGGTAAAGCTACCACGATCACAGAATCAGTAGTGGCCATAGTCTGTGTGCAGCCTGTAGTACCGTTTGTTGCCACAACAGTATAGTTGCCTGTTACTGACTGTAAGCCAAAGTCAAGGGCTAATCCGCTACCGTGAACTGTTCCCCCCATTGGGATGGTACCATTAAATAGCTGGTAATTAATTCCTGTATTTGACGCTGCTAATCCCACATCTATACCAGGCACATCAGCGCAAAACTTACCACCACCTGTCATAGCGTAAGCATAAGGCAATGGAGTGGTGCTGATAGTAACGCTGCCAGTCATTGCATTGCTGCAACCTGTAGTACCATTGCCCGCAACTACTGTATAGCTACCCTGGGCAGTATCCAATCCGAAATCAAGAGTTGTACCAGAGCCTGCAAGGGAAGTACCTACCGGGAACCCTCTATGGTACAATTGGTAATCAACGCCTACATCAGAGAAGGAAAGAAATACATGCGCACCATTGCCACCTGAGCAATAAGGACCTCCACCGGTAACGGTATAAGCCGCAGGCACTGGCGTTGTAGTCACCACTGCGCTATCCACCATTGTTGAGGTACAACCTGTAGATGTGATAGTTGCCCCTACAGAATAAGTACCAGTCGCTGTTCTTGCTCCGAAATCAAGAGAAAAACCGCTACCACTTTTCAACGCCTGGGGATCAGTCAGGGCAACTCCGTTTAGGTATAACTGGTAGTTGGTATTTGTCGATGAATTGTTGAGCGAAACATCCACACCTGTGCCGCCGGTGCAATACGTGCCACCACCGGTCACATCAACCGTATCAGCTATTGGCGCGGGGTTTACAGTTATATTGGCAAATCCAAGCATTGTGTTGCTGCACGTGGTAAGTGTATTGTAAGCAGAGACTGTATAATGTCCGCCTGCTGTCAGCAAACCAAAGTTGATTGGAGACCCCGTACCGGCTATTGGCAACATACCAGAAACCGGAAGACCACCTATCAACAATTGATAATTAGTTCCTAAACTCGATCCGTTCAGTGTGTCATACACGCCAAGGCCACCTGCACAGTAAGGGCCACCACCACTTAATATATACGGTGTAGGCAGGCTGCTGATGCTGATCACACTGGTACCTTGCATAGTGCTGATACAATGCGTGCTGTTGTTGCTGGCTACTACTGTATAGCTGCCTGCAGGAAGGGTGCCGAAATCAACTATGCCGCCGGTGCCTGAGTGAGGCAGGCCAACAGTAGCTAACACAGGTACATTATTATATAACTGATAGCTGACGCCAAGGTCAGAGTTATTAAGGCTTACATCTTTGCCAGCGCCACCGGGACAATAAGCTCCGCTTGGCGACATAGAATCAATTGTTGGCAAAGAATTAATGGAAACAGTAACAAAACCTGCCATTGTATCGGTACAGTTCGTCAACGGGTTATTAGCTACTACTGTATAAATACCTGCAGCTGGCTGAGGCCCGAAATTAAGTGCACTACCTGTTCCTGACGTTAATGTCGAAGGTATCTGAATACCACCGTTTGCTAAAACATAGTTGATACCCACATCAGACCCGTTGAGTGAGTCGTTTACTGGTGTAGTTCCCAAACAGAAAGCTCCGCCACCTGTTGCTGTGTGCAATGTTGGCAGTGGGTTTACTGTTATCGTTATCGGGTTGAGCATCGGCCCGCTGCACTTAGAAGTGGTATCTGTTGCCAATACAGTATATACTGCACCAGTTATCTGATTACCAAAATCAAGAGGTAAGCCATTGCCCGGAAGCGTGCTTACCAGCGCAGAACCACCCTGGTATAAACTGTAATTTACACCTGCATTAGAGGTGGCCAATTGCACATCAAGACCTCCGCGCGTAGCGCAGTAACCGCCTGTACCCGCTACTAACAGCGGTAATGGCGTAGGCAGCGCGATAGGCGTTACCACAGGGTTTCCCGACATGCCTACCGGACACCCGGTAACATTGCTGGTACCGATTACAGAATAAGTTCCGCCTGTGCTCTGCGCACCAAAATCTATTGGGGCCCCACCTACTACTCCCGCGCCAACAGGCGTACCGTTAAATAATTGATAAGTTACAGTTGGGTCCGTCGTTACCATATTTATGTGTGGCCCTGTACTACCGGTACAAAATGAACCGCCGCCGGTAACCGGATAAAGAGTTGGCAAAACAGTAGTTGTTATTGGCAACAGTGTATAACAGCCTGTGGTTGTAAGTTTGTAACTTATAGTTGTATTACCCAACGCGATGCCGGTAACAACACCAGTGCCTGAATTGATTGTAGCTATAGTAGTATTGCTGCTGCTCCACGTACCGCTGGCTGTAGCATCGCTCAGCTTACTGGTAATGCCAAAGCACGCATAAGGATAACCGATGATCGCTGTCGGAACCGGGTTTACTGTAACAATTTTTGGAGAGGTAGCACTCGCCGTACCGCATGAAAACACTACAGTATAATTAATAGAAGCTGTACCCGCAGCGACGCCTGTTACTACTCCGGTCGATGGGTTTACAGTTGCAATAGCAGAATTGCTGCTCGACCATGATCCACCTGCTGTAGTAGTAGTGGTCAGTGGAATTGAAGAACCTGCACATACTACCGATAAACCTGATATAGGACCAGGTACAGGTGGGGTACAGAGTACCTGTATCACCACGCTTCCTGCTCCGGTATTTACGCTTGTTGTTATGCTGCCTGTTTGTACACCCGTGCCACCTATAAAGGAAGAACCGCCACCGCCACCACCGGCGCCAATACCATTACCGTTATTTGCGCCGCCGCCGCCGCCGCCGCCGTAATATCCGCCGCCGCCACCGCCGCCGCATACATATTCAAAACCAAGAGCGCCGGTACCGCCTACTCCAAGGGTACCAGCAGTACCGTTATTGGGGCCACTTGCATCACAAGGACCTCCATTTGCAGTAGAGGTTAATGTTCCTTTTTTTCCAAAGTTAATACCCCCACCCGCGAAGCTTGAGTTCGCACAGCCGTTTGAAGGCAATCCATCCTTGTCTCCGTCGCCGCCATAACCGCCTGAGCCAAGGCTGCCGCAGTTCTCATAAGTACCACCCGATCCGCCGCCACCACCTGCCACAACGATCCTGTCGGTATAAACTGTAGGGCTGGAGCTCAATTGTACGAAACTGGCGCCGCCACCGCTGCCAGCATAGTACGAAGCAGGACCGCAGCTTGCATTACCCAAACCACCCGGGCCACCGCCACCAAAAACGACTGCACCCGCAGTAGTACCCAACGCACCTGCTCCCACCCACAGTGTCGTGCCGGGCGTCACTGTATAAGTAACTACAGTCTGGCTACCCTTACCACCGGCATGGCACGACTGGCTCTGGTCAAGTGTATTGGCCCCAGCGCCGCCCTGGCAGGTTATCTGTAACAGGGACGATGTTCCGGTACCCGTGACCAGGTAAGACTGCATAGACCCGGTATAGGTGAATGTAGTTGTCTGTGCAAGTGCGCCCAGACCCCATCCCAATGCAAGGACGGTAAGGATCAATAGTTTTGAAAAGTAAATTCGTTTCATAAACAAGCTAATTTAAAACATTCGAAAACAGAACCCATAAATAATAAATCCGGAATACCACCAAAACCAACTCCGAAAAAATAAAGATTTATTAACTCGTAAATTTAACAAAATAATCTGAACAAAAAAGTTTTTGTACCATTTTTTTTACTTCGCAGAGTATTATAACACATCGTATATAAGCAAAATACTCTATTTACCCTTGACTGACAGACTTTTTATTACTTTTGCACTCCATTTTCATTAATTGTAATGACCAGCAATAAGTTACACAAAGTTTTTTTTACGACATTGAAAAATTGCATCGCCGCCACACTCCTGTTTACTCTGCTGTTAAGCAGTTGTAGCAGCCCTAATCAACAAATACCGGACGTATCGGGCATAAAAATAACATTGCAGACATACCGCTTTGACAAGGATCTGTATGCCGTAGATTCCAACCAAATCGGCAGCGGCTTACAACAACTATCAGTTAAATACCCGGATTTTCTCAACTTCTATTTAGACACTATCCAGGCCTTTGGTATACACGGCAACTATACCGATACCAGCAAAGCCATACAGGAAGGCCTGAAGGTGTTCCTGACCTACAAAGATTATGTGGAACTGGAGGATACTATCTTAAAACACTATCCAGACACGAAAGACGTTGATGCAGAACTTACTCAGGGGTTTCAGTTCATGAAGTATTATTTCCCTGCTTACCATGTACCACGGGTAATGTACGTTTCATTAGGGCTGAAAAATCTGCCCGCATTTACCATAGATACCGCCATACTGGGCATCAGCCTGGATATGTTCCTGGGTGAGCAATATCCTTATTACCGCTCCGTAGGCATATTTGACTACCAGGCGCCACACCTCAGGAAGTCTTACATACCGGTAGATGCTTTCAGGGTAGTATATACACATGACCATCCGGTGGTTACCGATGACCGCACACTCATAGACCTGATGATACAAAAGGGCAAGGAACAATACTTCCTGCACAAGGTCTTACCAAATACTCCTGACTCGGTATTGTTCGGATTTTCGCAACCGCAGGTAGAATGGTGTAACGAAAATGAAGCCCTGATCTACAACTTCTTTATCCGCAATTGTTTGCTGTACAACAAGGATGCGCAGAGTGTGATGCCTTATGTGAATGACGGGCCGTTCACACCAGGAATTCCTGCATCGGGAAAAATAAAGACAACGCCCGGAAACCTGGGTACATGGCTGGGTTACCGGATTGTGTGCGCCTATGTATCGCAGCATCCTAAGATGACTTTAGCCGCATTGTGCGGCAATAATATCGACCCGGCTAAGTTTCTTGATGAAGCAAGATACAGGCCAAAATAAATTTAAAATACGGCAGTCAGTTTCAGCCCGTATTTACTAAAAATATTTTTCTAACCAATTAATAAGAGCTGATGAAAAAACTATTATTCTCCGTTGCGATTTGCCTGCTTTGCGGCTTCAACTCAGATGCCCAGTTAACCAATGCTGATGCGATACAAAAATCGTTGGAAACAACAAACAAAGATACCATAGCCTGGTCTTACGGCGGCGTATTTGATATAGGCGCCAACGAGGGCTTCCTGCACAACTGGGCTGCCGGCGGTGAACTGGCTTCTTTCACGGTCAATGGCCTGTTCAGCGGCCACCTGGACCGCCTGCATAACAGGGATATATGGAGTAATAACCTGGACCTGAATTATGGCCTCAACTATACTTATTCCACAGGCTTCCTGCCACATAAAACAGATGACCGTATAGATTTTACATCCAAGTACGGGTATCGGGTAGACACTGCTAAAAACTTTTACCTTACAGGCCTCTTCAATTTCAAATCGCAGTTTACAAAAGGCTATGACTATACTATGCCCAACTGGGATACTATGTCTACTTCCAAGTTTTTATCGCCCGCTTATTTCACTATAGCTGCCGGCGGTGAGTACAGGAGAGGAAGCGACATCAGCTTGTTCTTCTCACCACTTGCAGGCCGCCTCACGCTCGCCGATAAATTCTACACCTCACAATCCCCGCAGGGTGCATTTGGCGTGCCTTACAACAAAACAGCCTACTACCAGTTCGGCGCATATTTTTCAGGGAGGTATGTAGTTAACTTCACCAAGAACATGGTTTATAAAACACGTCTCGACCTGTATTCAAACTACCTGGCGAAAGACACGAAGGACAGCACAGGCGCTATCATCAAAAAAGACAACCCCGCCAACATCAGCGTACTGTTTGACAACCTGTTCTCATGGAAAATATCGAAGTACCTGAACATCACGCTGGGCGCTACATTTATATACGACAACAACATTCCGTACTCCAATACTTACGTAGATAAAACTACCGGGCTTACTGTGAATAAGAACGAACCAGGCGCCAATTTAGGCTGGCTGCAGGTGAAACAGGTATTCACGCTGGGCATGGAATATAAATTTTAGTCCCCCATGTGTGGCTAAAAGGTTATTTTTGAGTTTCAAATCAGATTATTGAGATGTCCGCATCGTACCAGATAAAATTACCCCAGTTCGAAGGCCCGTTCGATCTCCTGCTTTTCTTCATAGAGCGGGATGAACTGGACATTTACAATATCCCTATTGCCAAGATCACTAACGAGTTCCTGAGTTACATACATTCACTGGAAATACTAAACATAGAGCTTGCCAGTGAATTCATCCTATTTGTTTCCACGCTCATGCGCATTAAGGCGCGCATGTTGCTGCCACGTAAAGAATTAGATGCTTCGGGCAAGGAGATAGACCCCCGCCAGGAACTGGTAGACAAAATACTGGAGTACAAACGCTTCAAAGAAGCTTCTGAAGTGATGATGGTCATGGAGGCCGACCGCCTCATGCAGCAGAAACGCGGTAACATACGCATGGAGATGGACAGCCTCGGCGATGCCTACGCAGAAGGTACCGAGATACAGACGGTTACCATGTACAAGCTCCTGCAGGCGTACGAGAAGGTGATCAAAAAGTTCAACGAGCGGATGAACAAGCCACAACACGTGGTAGTGAAATATAATTACAGCCTGGAAGGCCAGCGTACTTTCCTCATTGACCATTTGCAGGAAAAGAAACGTATTCCCTTCGAGATGCTTTTTGCAAGCTGCCAGAACAGGATACATGCTATTTTCACCTTCCTGGCTATGCTGGAACTGATACAGCAGAAATTCCTGGCAATACTTATAGGTACCGGCAGAAACAACTTCATTGTAGAATGGACCCCTGAAGGAGAGCGCACAGATGTGCCGCCAGCTACAGAAGAACAGGATCCAAACACTTTGGCACAATAATTGTAGGTATATAGTTGTAGTTAGCTACACAAAACTCCCCATAGAGGCTGTCGGACAGCAAGGCGGGGAATTTTCGTTTTAGGACAACTTAGTGATATTCAATCAGTAATTCGTTCTCACCTTACTGCTTGCCGGCACAGAGGGGTCATTCATAGCCGAGGTGGCAGCTTCCATGCCGCGTTGTGCTTGCCGGTAATCAGGTTGCAGTTTCAGTGCTATTTTCCAGGCATCAATAGCGTCTGCATATTGTTTTTCAGAGAATAAAGCGCCACCTATATTATACCATAGTTCTGCATTGGTGGAGTCGAGGGCTATCCCCTTTTTAAATTCACCTATCGCCTCTGCATACCTTCCAGCCTTGCCATACTTGGTCCAGCCGTTTTTCATATAGTACTCGCTCAGCAGTTTGTACATACCCGGCAGCGTAGGATAAGATGGGTACAAGGTTTTCACAGTATCAAAATTGGGCTTTGCTTTGTCTATACTATCCAGCTTGTACCAGGCTATACCTCTGTTCAGGTACGCCGCCACAAATTTAGGATGCAGCGATAGGGCATGGTTCAGCAATCCTATCGCACTAAACAAGTAGTCGTCCTTTTGCTTGGGGTCAGTCTGGTCATCAGCTATCGTTATATAATGAGCCGCCACATTGGCGTTTACCAGTACGCTGTTTGGCACCGTATTCAGATCAGCCATAAACAGTGTGCCGTCATTTTTCCATGCTGCATTTCGCGCTATGGTCTTAATGCCGCACAGTACAACGATAACCGTCAGCACAGCCGCAAGCGCCTTATAGCCGCTGGCCACAGGCGTCATCTTTTCAGCGCCCTTCACCAGGAAGTAGGCAACCGCAATAGCAAACCCTACAGAAGAATGATAGATAAGGCGCTCGCCCATAGTAGCGCCAATATCAAACACGATATTGCAGATCAGCAGCAGGTGCAGGAAATAAAATGCTATCGCAAAACAGATCACGCTGCGCTTGTTAAACAAATAGATCATTGCGGCCACAAGCCCGGCATGCACAATGATAGACAGCCATACCGAAATATCAGAAAAGCTTTTGTAGGATATCGATGCGTAGGAATAATCGGCTGACAACGGATGAGGAAATATCAGCAGTTTCAGATAGTTGAGCGAGGTAGATATTTCTGTCGCCAGTTTCTCCACCGGCGATGCAAAAAGATAAGGATTATTCAGCACCTCGGTATCAGCGTTCTCACCGGCCGGCCCTACTATCTGTAACCTGATGGCCACATAGATGCCTATTACTGCCACGTAAGGAATGAACGCCATAATGCTTTTCTGAATAGTATACTTTCTGAAAGTATACAGTGCCAATGGCAAAAGAACTAAAAGCGTGATCGCATATTCTTTCGAGAGGAAAGCAAGAAAATAACTAACCATGCCGGCTATGAGCATGCGCTTGTCTTTCTTATTTTCCTCGTACTTGAATGCGAAAATAAACGTCAGGCACATAAACAGCAGCGACATGATCTCATCACGGCTCTTCACATTAGCTACTACCTCCGTATGTATAGGGTGAATGGTAAAAATTAGCGCAGCCACAAAAGCCATAATAGGAGAACTGGCAAATACAATATACCTGAGAAAATACAGCAGCACGATCACGGACAATATGTACCACAGCACGTTGAATATATGCCGCACATGCATGTCACTGATCATTTTATGCTCCTGCCCGCTCTGCATGCCGTAAGAAATATTTTGTTTCAGTATGCTGTCTATTTTGTCCTCCGATGTAGCGCCCAGGAACTGCTGTTCAATAGCAAACGTAACAATAGACAAAGGCCGGTAACGTCCGCCGGATAACTGGTTGACCGTATTCAACTGGCGGTAATAACTATCATAAGCATCGCGGCTCAGTATCTTTGGGATCCCGGCAAAACCTTCCTGCACATACTCATTCTTTACGATCACTATTCCGTCGTCGTGCGCGTATTCGTTAAAAAAACTGTTGAAATAAAATACAAGTGCCAGCACACCAAGAATGACGGCCTGAGTTTTGAAGTCATATATCGACCACGGCTTTTTTGGCACAGGCACTCCAGAAGGTTCAGCCACAGACTCCTGCACCTGCTTTACTTCTTCCGAGGGTTTTATCTTCTGCTTTTTGGCCATGGTTCTGATGTGCTTCCCAAAAATAAGGATTTATACTTCGTAAAAAAACAACCTAGCAACCTGTAAACTCTTCCACCACCTGTCTTAGTTCCGCGGTTGCTTTGTCCAGGTCTTCGTTGATAATGATACGATCAAATTTCGGAGCAAAAGTTAGTTCGTGTGCCGCTTTTGTCACCCGTTCTTCAATGCTATGTTCCGTTTCCGTTCCCCTCGATCTCAACCGCTCCCGGAGCACCTCCAGCGATGGCGCTTCTATAAAAATAGTGATGCAGTTATCCGGGTATTTATCCCGTATGGCCAGTGCGCCCTGCACATCTATATCTACCAGCGGCGACTTCCCTGCATCCCACAGCCGCTGCAACTCCGACTTCAACGTACCATAATACTTACCAGTATACACCATCTCCCACTCCACAAATGCATCTTCATCAATCAGCTTTTTGAACTGGTCTTCTTCGTAGAAATAATAGTCTTTTGCGTGCACCTCTCCCACCCTGGGATTGCGCGTACATGCTGATATTGAAAACCCTAAATGTGGGCAAGCTCCCAGCAACCGCTTCACTAATGTCGTTTTCCCTGAGCCCGATGGCGCAGTAATAACTATTATCTTTCCTGTAGTCAACTGATTGAATTATCTGCGAATAAAGTAAAAAAAAACGGTTTTTCTATCAAATACCTGTCTAATGCCTTATTTGACCTGGTTTGCCGGGATAAGGTTGAGTGCTTTCGCCTTTTCAAGCAGCAACTCATAGGCTGCGTCATAATTATTCGGAATAACGCCATCAAGAATGGCCTCTCTTACCGCCGTCTTCAGTATGCCCACCTCACGAGAAGGCGTCAGCTTAAAAAGCTCCATGATCTGGTCTCCGCTTATGGGTGGCTGCCAGTTACGCATCTTATCTTTTTCCTCTACTTCTTTCAGGCGCTCCTTTACTATCTCAAAATTTTCAAGATAGCGTTTCACTTTTACCCTGTTTTTTGAGGTGATGTCGCTTTCACACAGTATCATCAGGTCGTCTATTTCCTCACCGGCGTCAAACAGCAACCTGCGCATGGCTGAGTCGGTAATATCTTCCTTAGTAAGGCTTATGGGGCGCAGATGCAGCAATACCAGCTTCGCCACATACTTCATTTTTTCATTTTGCGGCAGTTTCAGTTGTTTGAAGATACGCGGCACCATGCGCTCCCCTACTACTTCATGCCCGTGAAATGTCCAGCCGTGTCCTTCTTCAAATCGCTTGGTGGCGGGCTTGGCTATATCGTGCAGCAGTGCCGCCCAGCGCAGCCACAGATCTTCGCTTTTTGCTGCTGCATTATCTATCACCTGTAGCGTATGGTAGAAGTTATCTTTATGCCCCTTCCCTTCAATTATCTCTACGCCGGATAGTTCCACAAACTGCGGGAAGAACTCTTTCAGTAACCCGCTTCTGAACAAGAGGTCCAGGCCCACAGATGGCTTTTTCGTGGCCATTATTTTGTTCAGCTCATCCGTTATGCGCTCTTGCGATACTATTTTCAACCGCTCCTTATTTCGGCCTATTGCTTCAAAAACACTGTCTTCTATTTTGAAGCCCAGTTGCGCTGCAAACCGCACCGCGCGCATCATGCGCAATGGATCGTCAGAGAAAGTAATGTCTGGCCCAAGTGGCGTTTTTATGATCTTGTCGTTAAGGTCGCCCACTCCGTTAAACGGATCTACCAGTTTACCATAGTCATCTTCATTCAGGCTGATAGCCAGTGCATTGATCGTAAAATCCCTGCGTAGCTGGTCGTCTGCTATAGTCCCCGGTTCCACCTGTGGCTTACGGGAATCCATCGTGTACGATTCTTTACGTGCACCTACAAACTCTACGTCTATACCCTCAAAACGAAACTGCGCCGTTCCGAAATTTTTAAAGAAATTTACCTGTGGCCTGTGAGGAAGTCCTGCTGCCACAGCCTGGGCAAGTGCTATGCCATCGCCCGTGCATACTATGTCTACATCTTTAGTAGGCCTTCCCAGTATTTTATCGCGCACAAAACCGCCTATGAGGTAGCAGCTTACATTCATCCTTGCTGCTGCATCCCCTATATTTTTAAATAACCTGAGCTCCTGCTGAGAACAAACAATATCCATGATAGGCTGCAAAACTATGATATTGGTTGATTTGGGGTATAAATATGTAAAAATGAATTCAAAAGATCAGATCACCTTATGCTCTGATCACTTCTATCTCTCCTGTATCAGCTATCCTCACCAGCCTCGATGGCTGCCGCACCGTTTCATCATCCTGCCGGTAGGCCACCACATAGTCTGTTGCGGCTGTGATAGCACCATCAACCGCTTTATATATCGGCGCCGTGGGCATCCCGCTAATGTTGGCTGATGTAGAAACTATAGGTTTCCGGTACCTTTTTATCAATGCCTTGCAGAAGGGGTCCGTCGTCACCCGGATAGCTATACTGCCATCAGCATTCACCACATTTGCCGGGAATCCCAGCGCATTGTCATAGATCACCGTAGTAGGCCGTTCAAAACCTTCGATGATAGCTATAATGTCAGGATGAGGCGCCGGTATATACTGGATCACATCCCTCGCTTCTGCCAGCAGCACGATAACGCTCTTCTCTTTAGGTCTGTGTTTGATGTCAAATATTTTATCTACGGCTGCCGCGTTAAGGGCATCGCATCCCAGTCCCCACACAGTATCTGTGGGATAGAGGATGACGCCGCCCTGCTGCATAGCCTGTATACAATTTTTTATGTCGTTCTCGAAGTCCACCATAGCAGTTGTTCATTAGTTATTTCCTTCGCGCACCTGAAGTGCCCTTCCGGACAAGCCTTATGCCCGTGCAGCCCGCATGGCCTGCAATACAGCCTTTCACCTATCTCCACCACCCGCGCATTTGCCCGCAGTGGCCCGAACCCGAACGCAGGCACCGTAGAGCAGAAAACCGCAGTCACCGGTGCATCCATGGCCGATGCAAAATGCAGCGGCGCCGAGTCATTGGCATAGTTCATCTCCGCGCCCTTCATCAGCGCAGCCGATTGCAGATAACCTAGTTTACCGCACAGGTTTTGCACCTTCGCATGTACTGTCTTATTCACTATTTCGTCACCCAGTTGGCTGTCACCGGGCGCGCCAAGTATATGAACCTGGTAATGCGCCGGCAATTGGTTAATAAGGCTCACCCACTGCTCCGCCGGGAACTGCTTGGTAAACCATACCGATGACGGAGCCACGCAGACGTATGGGCCATTTTGATATTGCCTGATAAATTCATTGTCAGCGCTGGACGGGTATAGCTTCGGAAACTCCCAGTCCTTACCCGCAATATCGGCTATCAGCAGCTGATTACGCGCCACTTCATGCACCGGATTCGCGCTATATGGCTCAGAGATAACGTGGGCCACTTTTTTTGTATAGCAAAACGAAAACGGGTTCTTATCAAACCCAGCTTTGTACTTAGCTCCTGATAAAAATGTAATCAAACCCGAAGTAGCGAAGCGGTGTATATTGATCACATGTGTATACTTTTCCTTGCGCACACGCATCGCCATTTGTAGCAGGTTTTTTTGCTTATTCTTTTTCTTATCCCACACCAACAGGTTAGTGATAAAAGGATGCCCCTGTAGCAGCCCTTCATTCCCCTTACGCAGCAAAAAATCTATCTGGCTGCCCGGAAAAGAAGTATGCAACTTTTCTATGACGGAGGTGGCAAGCACCACGTCTCCGGTAAAAGCTGTTTGTATAACTAAAAGTTTATGCATCTATTATGCAAAACTACAATTGTATACCTTTTTGTAAGGTTTTAACAATAAAAAAAACTCGTTTTCCGATTTTTGGTACTAAATTTGTTATACAATCTATCAAATAGGTAAATTTTAATAAAAATGAAAAAAATACTCCTTTCATTAGCTGTATTGGTTTTGTCTGCAAGTGTGTTAATGGCACAGGGTAGAAGGCATAAAAAGGACGCTGAGCAGACGACAACCGTTAGCACCATGCCTGCGGCAACTACTGCACCTGCTACTACGCTCAAATCTGATGATATGGCTTTCACCGATGCTACTCACGATTTTGGCACTGTTCCTGAAGGCCCTGATGCATTGTGCGAATTCACTTTTAAAAATAATGGTAAGGAACCAATAATCATTCAGAAAGCACAGCCTTCATGTGGTTGCACCGTTCCTTCTTTCTCTAATGCACCGGTTGCACCCGGAGCTACAGGTACTATCAATGTTGCTTATCATACCAAGGGCAAACCGACGGCATTTACAAAAACAATTTCCGTTGTATCTAATGCAGGTACCAAGATCTTAACTATCAAAGGCAATGTGGAAAAAGCACCTGTGAGTTCTGTGCCTGAAAATAATTCAATGATAAAAACCAATTGATCACTTAAATTTTAATCTTAACCAACAAGTTTAACCACGCAACAATTATGAAAAAAGTATTCATTACACTTCTCTGCCTTTCAATAAGCGCAGTTGCCGTAAAAGCTCAGGACAAAGCTGCTCCAGCTCCGCAGAACGTGCCATTGGCTGCACCTGCTACTCCACCTGTTGATGAAAATGCAGGTAAGTTTAAGTTCGAAGAAGAAACACACGACTTCGGTACAGTTCCCGAAGGCCCGTTGGCTGAATATGATTTCGAATTCAAGAACACGGGTAAAAGCCCAATCGTAATATCTGACGCGCATGGTTCATGCGGTTGCACAGTGCCTACATGGCCACACGAGCCTATCATGCCTAAGCATTCTGCTAAGATACATGTGGCTTACACTACCAATGGCCGCCAGGGTATGATCAACAAAGATGTGATCATCAACTCTAACGCACAGCAGAACCCAATGAGGTTGCACATTACAGGTACCGTAACACCAAAGCCAGCTGATACTAAACCTGCTCCAGTGCCTAATCCGGCGCCTACTAAGTAATCATAAAAAAACGATAAAGTATCTCTAAAATGGTTGGCTATATGCCAACCATTTTAAAATAACAGAGGTCTTAGATAAAAAACAAAATTTATGAAAAAACTCTTGATTCCTTTCCTGTGCTTGCTGGTTAGCTTCTGCTTCCAGGCAAGTGCACAGAATCCGCCGCACGGTGCGCAGTTCAAATTCGAAGGTGGTGATTCTTACGATTTCGGCACTATTAAAAGAGGGCCTACCGCTTTTCACAAATTTGAGTTTACAAACGTAGGCACAGAGCCTATCATCGTTTCTGAGGTGACACCTTCATGTGGCTGCACTAATGTCGACTGGAGCCGCAACCCGGTATTGCCCGGCCAGAAAGGCTACATACAATTAAGCCTCAAGACCGAAGAACAGCACGGAGTGTTTAACAAAGAAGTGTATATCCGCTCCAATGCCTTTGTACCGAATGGTGAAAAACGTTACACCATTTACATAAAAGGTAATGCGATCAATGACGATACTAAAAAGTAATCTCATTTCATAATGAAGAACAATAAGGCTACTCACATGGGTAGCCTTATTCTTTTCGGGAAGGTCTCGCGGCAGCTATTACAATGGCCCGCTATTCTTATTGTTCTTCCCCTGCAGCATAGGCACAAATGAGAAATCACCCATCTCCTCCTCAGTTATATTCCCTTCCATATCCTTGGTGATGCGCAGCATTTTTTGCTTTTCATCCTCACCTACAGGTATCACCATGATACCGCCGGGCTTCAATTGCGCCAACAGCTTGGGTGGTATGAATGGAGCGCCACAGGTAATGAGTATCTTATCAAACGGCGCAAACGATGGTAGCCCTTCAAACCCATCCCCAAAGAACCGCCTGATGTTCGCGTACTTCTTCAGGAAAAAGAATTTTTCTACATAGTCATACAGCTCCTTTTGCCGCTCTATAGTGAACAGGCTCACGCCCATCTCCGCTATCACGCAGGCCTGGTAGCCGCTGCCCGTTCCTATCTCCAGTACTTTATCATATTTTTTCAGCGCCAGCAGGTGGGTCTGGCTTGCTACAGTATACGGCATAGATATGGTCTGCTTCGCAGTTATCGGAAATGCCCTGTCTTCGTATGCCTGCCGTTCAAAGGCCGGGTCAAGGAAAAAATGTCGCGGTATGGCCTCCATGGCCGCAAGTACACGCTCATCTTTTATTCCTTTTTCGCGCAGGCTTTGCACCAGTTGCTTCCTCAGTCCTTTTTGCAGGTAATTATCTTCTCTCGGCTTGCTATGCAACATGGTACAAAGGTAATTTGTAAGCCGGAATTTATAGCAGGCGGCAGGAATTATATACCTAATTGCAGGAGCACATGATTTACGATCCGGTCGCACCGGCTGAGGTGGAAGTGATAGATGCCGTCATTTTTGTAATAGTTGCCCAGCGTATCGCGCAGCATGGTCTTCGCCCTGTTCAGCCTCACCTTCACATTCGCTTCGGTTATATTCAGTGTATCCACCGTCTCTGCTACACTCCTGTTCTCCATTTCACGCAGCACAAATACAAGCCGGTATTTCTCTGGCAGTTGCACCAGGGCGTCTTCAAGCACTTTACTGAGTTCTTTGTTCAGCAGTGCCTGGGAGGGGTTATGGCCGCTCGCCTTGTTATGTTCCCCGGGTTCACTATTTATTTGCATGCTCATTTTTCGCTTACTTTTTTTCAGATGCTGCAAGCTTTCATTGATCAGTATCCTCGTCATCCAGGTGCTGAAGCTCGACCTTCTTTCGAAGCTGTGCAGGCTTTGGTAGGCTTTTATATATGTCACCTGCATTATATCCTCCACGTCTGCCTCATTATTCACTATAGACATGCCCACACGGTACAGTGAAGCATTGTACCTGCGCATAATAACCTCATACAAACGCTGCTCACCGTTTAATACTCTATTGATGATCTCTTCGTCTGAAAGCGCTTCTTTTGGTTGATCCTGTAATACTGTATTCATGAATGGTAACAGTTTAGATGAGCCTTTTGAAAAAAGGTTACAAAATTCCATGGAAATAATTTTTGTAACCTTTTCGGCATGATCTACTCTAATAATCTCAACAACCTACTTAAAAGAATTCAGTTATGGCAACGATCAAACAATTACAACAAACATTAAGGCTTACTTTCGGCATAGTGCCCATCGTAGCCGGCTTAGACAAATTTACCAATTTGCTCACCAATTGGTCAGACTATTTATCTCCGGGCATCAAGGCCATGCTGCCGTTAGATGCAATGACCTTTATGAGGGTGGTGGGCGTTATAGAGATCATTGCAGGCATACTTGTGCTCGTCAGGCCGCTCATTGGCGCCTATGTGGTCATGTGCTGGCTTATCGCTATCGCCCTGGTACTGATAGCAGGCGGCCATTATTATGATGTTGCCGTACGCGACCTCGTAATGGCCATAGGAGCCTTCACTCTCGCGCAGCTTACCCTCATCACTGACAAAGATAATTAAGACACAAAACGAACGCATGAACCTGACAAGATCAAAGAGTAACGAAGACAGGCTTGTCATCAACAAGCTATTGGGAGATAATCATATCCTCATACCCGATGCTGATGAATTAGCCCCCGCTGAAAAAATAAAGCTTATTGAAAAGAAGTTCCGGGACATAATGCTCATCCTTGGCCTCGATCTCACCGACGATAGCCTTAAAGACACTCCTTTGCGGGTGGCTAAGATGTATGTAAACGAGACCTTTAGCGGCCTGCTGCCCGAAAATGAACCGTCAATCACCCTCTTTGACAATAAGTACAATTATTCCGAAATGCTTATTGAAAAGAACATTCCCGTCTATTCCTGCTGCGAGCACCATTTTGTGCCCATCATCGGCAAGGCGCATATTGGCTACATATCGGGCGGCAAGGTAATCGGCCTGTCCAAGTTGAACAGGATCGTCCATTATTTCGCCAAACGCCCCCAGGTACAGGAACGCCTCACCGTACAGGTAGCTGAATACCTTAAAGAAGCTCTTGGCACGGAAAATGTAGCAGTAATGATGGAGGCCGAGCATCTTTGCGTGGCTTCAAGAGGCGTGCGCGATGTGGGAAGCAGTACCATCACATCCAGTTATCACGGCCAGTTTCTCGACCCCGTGAAAAGAAATGAATTTAACTTGCAGATAAAACACTAAGCTATGGACTACATTGTAAAAATCCTGGAGATAAAAGACGTGACCCACGATGTAAAGAGCTTCCGCTTCGAAAAACCCGCAGGCTATTCCTTCGTTCCGGGACAGGCTACAGATGTATCCGTAAACAAACCCGGCTGGGAAGACAAAAAAAATCCCTTTACTTTCACCTGTCTGCGTGAGGAGTCTTTTCTAGAATTCACCATCAAGCGCTATGCCAGCCACAACGGCGTCACCAACCTGCTGCATCAGCTTATAGTGGGCGACAGCCTTATTATCAGGGATGTATGGGGCGCTATAGAGTACAAAGGTCCGGGTTACTTCATTGCAGGTGGAGCAGGTATCACGCCTTTTCTCGCCATCCTGCGCCGCTTGCACACCGACAATGCACTGGCAGGCAACAAATTGCTCTTTGCCAACAAAACCGCTGCCGACATCATCTGCAACGATGAGTTGACCGCTATGCTCGGGGCTGATTTTATAAATGTCCTTTCAGACGAGAACAACGAAGAATATTTGCACGGCCATATCAACGAAGACTTCCTGAAGAAAGAAATCAAAGATTTCAATACTCATTTTTACGTTTGCGGGCCTGACAAAATGATCGCAGATATAAATGAGCTTTTAACAAAGCAAGGCGCAAGTCCCGAAAACGTTGTTTTCGAAAAATAAGCCGGGGGGAGCCGTTTCTTAGTTAAATCAGCGTTAAACCGTATATTGCCGGTTGTTCAGGTACTAACAGCAATTAGTACTTTTGCTCTTGCATGAAGAAAGTTTTTCCGTTAATCGTTGTGCTCATTTCTCTTTCCGTTGTGGGCATTCTGTTCATCCAGATGTCCTGGATATACAATGCCATAGAACTGAAGCACGAGGAATTTCTGCGCGAGGTCGACAACTCCCTCAAAGAATCAAAGGAAGCCATACAGCACCAGTTCCTCTCCAAGCAGACCACACAATACGTTACCCGTAAAGCACAGCAATATTTCCTGGAGAATAACTTCACCTCCCAGATATGGTTTACCAAAGATGAATTGCATGGCATCATAGATGGCGTACTGCGGGAGAACAACGTCAAGCAGCCATTCGAATTTTGTATCCTCAACATCTACAAAGACCCCGTTTTTATATCAGATGGTTTTCATGTAGAAGACCTGCAGACTGCCTTTCCTATAGGGCTGGCAACAGACAATACGTCTATGAACCAGGAGACCCTTTATCTTTCTATACACGAAGATAAGAATGTGGTGCTCCGGCAAATGTGGTGGATCATTGTTGCCTCGGTCATCTTCACCACCATTATCGTCTCAGCATTTGTTGTCACGGTGCGCACGCTCTTTAACCAGAAAAAGATATCAGAGATCAAATCAGACTTTATCAATAACATGACCCATGAGCTGAAGACTCCACTGGCCACCATCTCCCTCGCCATCGATGCCCTCACTAACGAGAAGGTCATACACGACACCGATAAAATAAAGATATACAGCAGCATGATCAAGGAGGAGAACAAGCGCATGAACAAGCAGGTGGAAAAAATACTCCAGGCTGCGCGTCTTGAAAAAGAAGAGATCAAGCTCAACCTCCAGAAAATAGATGCACACCAGGCTATAAATAAAGTCGCAGATAACCTGGCCCTCCAGATACAGGAAAAGAATGGCACACTTACCCTCAAGCTCAATGCCACCAACCCTATGATAGAGGCCGATGAGGTACACTTCTCCAACATCATCTTTAACCTCCTCGACAATGCCATGAAATACTCTCTCGATGCCCCGCATATTGATGTGGAAACTTTCGCGCATGGCAATGGTATGTTGTCCATAAAGGTCAAAGACAACGGGATAGGTATGGATAAAGAAACGCAGGCAAGAGTTTTCGAAAAATTCTACCGCGCACATACCGGCAACCTGCATAATGTAAAAGGCTTTGGCCTGGGTCTCAGCTATGTAAAGGCGATAGTAGATGCCCACCTGGGAAGAATAAAAGTAGAAAGCGCCCCCGGTAAAGGAAGCGCTTTCACTATTACTTTGCCATCAGCGTGATCGTTATATCGCCGCGCACAATCCATTTATCACAGCGCCCAGTCTTATGGCGTCATATATCCGTGGCTCTTCAGCACCCAGCTCTTTCACAGAGTGCTCGTGCGATGTTACGCAGCGTTCACAACCATTCACAGCAGACACCACAAGGCTCATCAGCTCAAATAACCCCTTCCCCATCACCGGGTTCATCAGCACACTCATGCGCAACCCGGCAGGTTGTTTATTATAGTACTCCACATCATGCATATAATGCCTGAAACGGTAGAAAACATTGTTCATACTCATTATCGAAGCACAGGCATGGGTTTCTCCCACTTCCTCCGCAGTAGCGCCCTCCTTCATTGCCAGGCGCTCAAATGCCTCTGTCAATTCACTATGGCGCTCGTTCACCGCTACAGACAGTGCCAGTAGATAGGCTTCCTTGCGCGTCAGGTTAGTGCTTCCAAGTGCAGACGATACATTCAGCTTCAGGTCCTTTAGATAACGGCTATTGGCTGCCGCCAGGCTCTTCAGGCTGGTGCTCCAGTGTGCGGCGTCCATCCCCAGGTCTTGCAGCAATCCGGCTACCGTTTCATGATCTATTGGCGTATCCATAAATATTTATTTGGCAATTGGTGATTTGAAAAAAACGTCCTGCAGCGTACAGGCTCAGGACGTTTATATTGTATA
>JABDCE010000033.1:6371-31738 GCA_013288285.1 Bacteroidota bacterium | reverse complement strand
TACGGGGTTTACCCCAAAGATTCTTGAGATATAGCGTAGAATTTCTTGCAAATTTGTACGTATTCCGCATATTTGGTTGGTTTGGTGATATATTCTTTTGCACCAAGATCCAGACAAATACGCTTTTCAATTTCATTTACTGAAGTTGAAAATATCATGACGGGAATTGCTTTATAACCAGGATTATTTTTTAGTACTCTTAATGTTTCTGTCCCGCTAAGCCGGGGCATATTAAGGTCGAGAACTATTAGCTTTACCATATCAGCTTCCTGTTCTGATAAATATTCGATCACCTTAGTGCCATCTTCAACCATATGTATGGCGACTGGGCAACCCAACTCCCTGAATGTTTCTGACATGATATAACGATCCTCAAAATCATCATCAGCAATCAATATATATGGGAGGGAGGACATTCAGGCCCAAAGATAACAATTTCTCAGGTATTGTTTTGGCGCAAGGGTAAAGTTATCAAAAAAGTGGCACCATTACCGGTAGATCCGCTGGCCATAATGCTGCCGTTGTGCATATCGATGATCTTCTTGCAAATTGCCAGGCCTATCCCGGTTCCACTGTATTTATCGCGTGTATGTAACCGTTGAAAAAGATCAAACATCCTGGCAATATGCTGCTCTTCAAAGCCGATGCCATTATCTTTAAAAGACAGCAAGACATTGTCGTTATCTGTTATTCCTGATATTGAAATATCCGGACTGACATCAGGGCGGGAAAATTTAAGTGAATTAGAAATAAGGTTTTCGAATAGCTGCTTCAGTTGTCTTGAATTGCCATCTATTTCAGGCAATAACTCAACTTTTATTTCAGCCCGTTTTTCCTTTATGCTTATTTCAAGGTCCTGCAGCGTCTCTTTAATAATTTCATCAAGCGACACCTTTTCAAAGGAATCTTTGCGTACAGTAGAATACGCCAGCACGTCAGTTATCAGAACCTTCATCCGATCTGTAGCGTTTACCAGATTATTAAAAAACAACCCTGCCTCCTCCGGCATAGCTTTGCCATACTTCTCTTTCAGGAAATCGCTATAAAAACTGATCTTGCGCAAGGGCTCCTGCAAGTCGTGCGATGCGATATAAGCAAACTGCTCCAGTTGCTGATTGCTTCTATTCAGAAGGTTAACTTTTTCCTCCAACTCAGCGTGTATTTCCTTAAGTTGTCTGTTGTTTTTTAGCGTCTCCTCTACAAGTTTCTGCGCATGAATATCAACCATGTAAGTGTTCCAGCTCTTAACTACACCTTGTTCGTCTTTCATAGCAGTAATTACACCAGTATGCCAACGATATTCCCCGGTTTTAGCGTGTTTCAGCCTGCTGGGTGGTGTAATAATTGTATCCGCTTTGGAGAAAGAACTGCTCCAGTTAATTTGCGCGTCTTTAAGGTCGTCAGGATGCAGAATATTCTGCCATTTAGTTTCATTAATGTTTTCTATTGTTTCGCCGGTATAGTCAATTAGCCATTTGTTGGCATAAGTAACCGTTGCTTCGTTAGTCATAGAAAATATCATTATCGGCAAAGAGTCGGTAAGTGCTTTATATTGCTGCTCCTTCTCCTGAAGCCGTTCAGCCAACTCTATAAGCTGGGTATTCTTGCGCTTTATCTCCTCATATGGCGATATGTTGGGGTCGGTGTTAAGGCTTATGCGCCATTTGTCAATCAGCGCAGTATCTATAATAAAATGCATTGGCAGCCTATAACTCAATTCAATCCTATTGGTGGACCCAGAGACTACAGCGCTAATATTTTGTACAAGCCTTTTCGCGTATTTATATCCTTCATCGTTGGCCGCTGAAAAAGAAGGCCTATTGTCTTCCAGCACAACGGTGATATATTTTAGCTTTTCTTTTTTATCAGAAACATAAAGCGTAAGGTGCGCTGCATTCTCCTTACCAATAGCGTTACGGGAAACTTCTGATACCGCTGTAGCGAAAGTGGTTTGAGCACCCAAAGAAAGTCCCGCAAGTTCCGCAAGCCTCATGCTTTGCTTATGTGCCAGGATAAGATCCATTTCATTATCGAGAATCACTTTTGCTATCTGGTTCATGATGTAGCATTTATTCTGCCCACCACAACCGACATATCATCCGTCCGGCGGGCAAAGTCCTTGTATATAGCTGCGGCCACAATAGTCAAATCATACTTAAATATGCCCAGATGCCTTTGTAAATCCCATCGTGTTTTTATGCCGTCTGAGCACATGATCAAAACCTGTCCGCGCTCGTTTTCTGTTTCCTGCTCTTTTAATGTACTGGGGATATTCATTCCCAGTACACCATTGTAAGACATATGATTTTTGACCACCAAATTTTGTTGCATCCGGGTAGCAATATTGCCAACACCACAAATACGCCATTTCTTTTCTTTAAAATCAAAAACAGCCATAGTTCCTACCAGGCCTCTCGTCTTTTTTACATCGGCATGTATCTGGCGGAGTATTTCGCTCGGCACATCATTTACGCTTGTTTTCACAACCTGTATAGCCTGCTGAACTGCAAGGTGTGCTTCCGGGCCGTGCCCCAGGCCATCACCCAGGAAAATCTTTAGTAATTTCGGCTGTAAGCTGAAGTAAGCACCATCTCCGCTAACTCTTTCGCCAGGCTTTGCAACAATTATCGATCTTACTTCCGCAGACGGTTTTTTTCTAAAATGTGGTAGTTCATCCTTATAAACGCGGGATAACACTATAGTTCCCCATTCCTTCAAAGAATAAACCTGAAAAGTATCTGACAATCTTTTCATAGCACCAAATCCATGACCAAGGGTGTTGGCGGTAGACATGCCATCTTCTATCATTCGTAGCGGGTCAGACATTCCGGGGCCTTTATCTATACTGATCAGCTCTATGACCTCACTATCATTTTCCGGAAATGTACGCACCAATATCTCACCTCCGCCTGCGTGTTTTATGAGATTAGAAGCCATCTCGGCAACTATTATATCTATCTCCCCGGTCTTGCTGGCCGTAAAACCGGCGTTGATAGCTATGTGATGAATTTCCCTCTTAAGTATTGCAAAATAACTTCTGTCTTCTGCATTGAAACTGATGTGCGCTGTGTTATCCATTCTTCCATTTGACGACTGTTACTGTAGTACCTTTGCCCACAACGCTTTTTATGTCGAACTCACTTACCAACCTCTTGGTACCCGGCAATCCAAGGCCAAGGCTTTTGCCTGTAGTAAAGCCATCTTTCATTGCCTGTTCAATATTAGCGATTCCCGGCCCCTTGTCGGTAAAAGTAAGCCGGATACCATTCTCGCGGCCTTTGCTTATTACTTCTATGAGCGTTTCACCTCCATCGGCATACCGCAGCATATTACGCACCAACTCGCTGGCAGCTGTGATCAGTTTTGTCTGATTTACCAACCCCATGCCAATCCTCGTTGCATATTCCTTTACGCGATTACGAAACGGGACAACATCCTGCTCTTTGAAAACAGATAACTTATCTTTATTCAGTACTGTCGGTGTTATAGGTTTCATCCAGTTCTTCTCCATCAACAAGTATTTTTTTGCGTAAAAGCTCCATACCCTTCTCCACATCCAAGGCTGTATGTACGCCTGTTAACGGTAAACCCAATTCTATAAGAGTGATGGCAACAGCAGGCTGCATACCCACCACAACCGTTTCTGCATCCATTATCTTAGACATGTTGGCAATATTGCCAATAATACGCCCCATAAATGAGTCTACAATCGAGACAACAGAAATATCAATAAGAACTCCTCTTGCGCCAGTCTTACTCACCATCTGAACGAGATCAGCCTCCAAATTAAGTGCCAGCCGATCATAAAGATCTATCTGAATAGTCACCAGCAGAAACTGGCCCATTCGTAGAATAGGTATTTTTTCCATTTACAATTGACTAGTTAGTTTTGACTAAATTATTTTGTTTTTTCCTTACTTCAAGTTGAAGAATAGAGTACGCGTATTTAAGTGCGCTGGCAAGAGTAGCCTTAGTGACCACATTAGACAAGTCTATCCCCAGATGTACAACAGTTTGCGCAATCTCAGGGCGAATGCCACTGATGATGCACTCCGCGCCCATAAGACGGGTAGCACTCACTGTCTTTATCAAATGTTGGGCAACGAGCGAATCGACCGCGGGAACGCCGGAAATATCAAGTATGGCAATACTGCTACCGGTATTTACAATTTCCTGCAACAAATTTTCCATTACCACTTGCGTGCGGGCACTATCTAACGTACCGATAATGGGAAGCGCGAGTATACCGTCCCACACACGTATAACGGGCGTAGATATTTCAGTGATCTCGTCCGTTTGACGCAAAATAATCTCTTCACGACCTTTGATGAAGGTCTCAAATGTAACGATGCCGAAACTATCTATTAACTTACTGACCCGCATTGAAGCCTCATACAATTGTACAGGATCGTTCTTGAATTCCTGCTGCAGTATCGAAAGCAGTGCATCTTTCAGGCTGTAAATGTATAGACCGGTTTCCCTGGGGGAAAATCCCTGCCGTGCCCGGGTGATGGATATGCCTCCCAGTATTTCATAAACATTCTCAAAGTCTGCTGACTCAATATTGCTTAAGTTATCATCAGTAAGCTTTTTTAGTAAAGCATCGACGAGTTCTTCGGATTGAGCACGAAGTTCATCATTACTCATAAGATCGTCCCGAAGAGCAGAATCGGCTAGTTGATTCTTCATCCAGAGGTCAATTATCTGCTTCTTCTTTTTTTGTAGCATCCTAGCTATTTCTATTTTCATGAACAGGAATTTGTGCATGTAAGCGTTTTGAAAATCTTCTGTGTGTATCCTGATAAAGGTATGGCTTTAATTTCGTCTATGGCATTTTATTTGTGAGGCATTCAGTCTTAATTAGATGTACAAACAGGGAATCAAAATAATAAAGACCTATAGCACTATCAGGAAATTCCGGAAAAACATCAATTCGAATATCAACGATTTTAAACCGATTCTTCTTCCAGGAACCCTTTAATCAAGCTATGCCATTGCATCTCCGAAAAGCTAGCCCAGGCGCCGGAGCCAACAACGGTATTTCGAATATTGTCTGTAATACTTTCGGTATGCACGTTTGGCACCTCATTCCTTCCATAATAGCAGGAGGATACGGTATTTCCATTCCTGGAGATAATGAATGTAGAACTGGCTTCCTCTGTAAAGAAATGCGCCGTCGTCATGTCTTTGTTCCCCGGATCGCCGCATGGCTTTAGCTTCATACCGATACTCTCTTCTTTCGCTTCTGGGTTTGCTTTATCTTCTATTTGCTCAATGAAGACCCAGTCATATCCTTTACCAGCAATTGTGCCGGGACCAGGTATATTAATTTTAAGATAATCATCTTTTAGGACTGGGCGATGAGGTTCAACACCGGTTTCATCAATGAGGAAAAATTCAGCACTCATAGCACCTGATAGTTGATGCCAGACACGTGGGGCCATCAAGCGCTCATAGGCTCTCTTAAAGCATGCAACCGCATATTCTCTTGATTCAAAAGCCCTTACATGGGATAGATCGACTTTTTTGCCTTCTTTTTGTTCAGGAATTAATTTATTCACGGCAGTAGTGTTTACATAGAAAATCGAAATGAACTGAGGGCGAACCATTGGTCCGCCCTCAGTTCGCAAATCCATATACCTACCTCTTGGTGGTATCTGTACTTATAGTTTTGGTCGCAGTGTCAGTTTTGTCCTGCTTTATTACCATCGTATCTGTACTATTCGTTGTATTGTCTTTCTGAGTTGTTTGACCACACGACGCACAACAAATAAAAACCAACATTGCGAAAACTATGTTTATTCTTTTCATAAGTTTTACTTTTTCAGGAGTTAGAAAACGGTTAACGATGAAACTCTTGTACGTTGTTAGCACGCCAGTCATTTTCAAAATAATTGGCATCTTCCGTGTTCTTTGCATTTACCCCAATTACAATGTTACCTTCCTTCACGCCTTTTTCATAAAGCGTGGCGCGTGCTTCAGGGATGCCAGAACCTACCAACGCACCAATAATACCGCCGGTAACTCCACCAGCGCCTGCCCCGGCTATGGCCGCGGCTAATGGGCCTGCTACCACAATACCTAAACCTGGGATGAGCAGTGTAGTGCCTATCGCAGCCACAGCGCCAGCAATAGCTCCCACGGTTCCCCCAATTGCTGAACCGGTACCAGCGCCTTCCATTGCTTTCGTACCTATCTCTGTTTTCTTTACCTCAGCAGCAAAATGTTTTTTACGGGTATCATCTGACATGATCAAATGAACATCATTATTGCTGTAGCCGCGAGCTTGCAATGAACTATACGCTTTATCTGCGCTGTCTTTGTCGCTAAACATTCCCGTTACTAGAACCGGTTTCTGATTTGTTGTTTCCATTCGTTGATTTTTATTTAGGTATGAAATAATAGTTTGATTGCGTTTAAATATCATGCCATTATAAAACATCTAATAGCAATCCTACATTCGAAAAGGAAAAACCCAGAATTGACTTAAACCTCTTTCTTTAGTGCACTGATTTCGCCGTTTCGCTCCATATAAACAGCCATGATCTTACTCATATCATCGGTGAGCGCAGATTTTCTAACGCCTTGCATTAAATCTTCTTCACACACCAGCGCCTTTTTCATATTTTGCTTAATGAATTCTCCATCCTTGAAAAGTAATATTTTATCCCCCTCAATAAATTTTCCAAAAGGCTTACTATTAGAAATACACCAGGATATACTCCGGTGAATACAGACGATCACAAGGCAGGTGATCTCTGTAGGAATAAACGGTGATGCCCCAACGACTGCTCGACTTAGCACTGCGCCAAGCAAAACAACAATAATATTGTCTAACGGCGTCTTTATGCCGAATGACCTCCTTCCGGAAATACGGATCAGAATTAAAGCTGAGATAAATATGACTACGCCCCTGCTAGTCATTTGGAGAATGTTTAAATCATGGCCTTCTCCGAATACTATTTTTAATAGGTCCATTTCGTTAAATTTTATTTTACCGTATACCTAAATGATAGAAACGGAACTGTCTCTTCAGGCAGTTCCGTCATTTAAAAAAAGTCTTTGTTTCTATGCCGGAACTTTACGCTGAAGTTCTCTGTGCCAAAATCTATGCTGAGCAATTGCGGAGATAAATTTTTTCGTTAGATCGGCGCTGTCTGTGCTGATAATAATCCCTTCTTCCAGAACTGTGCTTTTGTTGAAATCATCCGGCAGTTTTTTACTGAAATAAGTTTCCTTTATGACTTGCATCGCGTCAGCGTCCGCCGCTATGGCTTTGCAATGCTTAAAAGCTTCATTCAGAAAATGAATAGCGTCTGGATCTGCTGCCAATGTTGCAGTGCTGTTAACACCGCTAGGTACATACACCGCGTCATAAAAAACTGAAGATGCTGTAAGAAAGCTTTTGTCTACTGGAATTTCCAAATCCCCATCTGAAATAATATAGTTCTGGCAGGGCGCAATTATCTCTACTACTGCTCCCGCAGCAACTAATGCCTCTTTAACAGCCTTAAGTGTCTTTTCATTTACACCATCTGCAGCCAATATCGCAATCTGCCTGGTGCGAATATTATCTTTTACCGTTTTGGCCATGCTCAATGCCCCAGAAGATAGAACTGAGCTATCTCTGTTTATTGGTTGATATTTTGCCGGATCACCATCCGCAGGCATGCTCTGATTTAAAGGTTCAGAACTTTCTTTAGGAATATGTAAGCGAAGGGCAACTGCCACTCCTGCCGCAAGCGCTTTATCTATTTCATTTAAAATACGCAGCATCCTTTCACGTATCGCAATCGTCTGCACTTTGCCCAGCTCAAAGCTTAACGCATCTACAATATGAGCCTTTTCCGGTTCAGACTGGCTGTTAAAAAATAACCTGGCTTGACTAAAGTGATCAAAAAAGCTACTGCTTCGTTCACGGACCTTGTATGCATCTACACGTTCGGGATATGATGTGAAACCACCTTCCTTTTTCCCTGCCTGGAAAGGGCATCCACCGCCCAATGAATTAGGACTATAGCTTACCTTACCAGTATTGATCGTTTGGCGCATGTGTCCATCACGCTGATTATTATGTACACCAATAACAGGCCGGTTGATAGGTATTTCATGGAAATTAGGACCGCCAAGCCTTATTAACTGAGTATCTGTGTAGGAAAACAAGCGCCCTTGCAATAAAGGATCATTTGTAAAATCGATTCCGGGTACGATATTCCCTATGTGGAAAGCTACCTGCTCTGTCTCGGCGAAAAAATTGTCGGGATTGCGATTAAGCGTCATCTTGCCGATAAGTTGTACCGGAACTAATTCCTCCGGAATAAGCTTTGTCGGATCAAGAAGGTCGAAATCATATTTATGCTCATCAGTCTCCGGCACAATTTGCACTCCTAACTCCCATTCCGGGAAATTGCCGTTTTCAATAGCATTCCATAGATCACGGCGATGAAAGTCGGGGTCTTTACCGGAAATAGTCTGGGCTTCATCCCATGCTACTGAGTGTACGCCTAGTAAGGGCTTCCAGTGAAACTTTACGAAGCTCGAAATTTCTTTTTCGTTTATCATTCTGAAAGTATGCACCCCGAATCCCTCCATCATACGGTAGCTTCTTGGCAGCGCTCTGTCGCTCATGACCCACATGATCATATGCGCGCTTTCCGGCATAAGTGAAATGAAATCCCAGAAAGTGTCATGAGCTGATGCCGCTTGTGGGATCTCATTATCGGGCTCGGGCTTAACGGCATGAATGAGGTCTGGGAACTTGATAGCATCCTGAATGAAGAATACAGGCATATTATTCCCCACTAGATCAAAATTACCTTCTTGTGTGTAGAACTTTACCGCAAACCCTCTCGCATCTCTGGCAAGATCACTGGAACCACGCGAACCAGCAACCGTAGAGAACCTCACAAATACCGGGGTTTCAATTGATGGGTCCTGAAGGAATCCAGCTTTGGTCAAAGCTGCTTGGTTTTTATACACTTTAAATACGCCGTGCGCCGCAGATCCCCTGGCATGAACAATTCTTTCCGGAATGCGCTCATGATCAAAATGTGTCAATTTCTCCCGTACAATAAAATCTTCAAGTAATGAAGGGCCACGCTCTCCGGCTTTGAGCGTATTTTGATCGTCATTTATTTTCACACCTTGGTCTGTGGTCATAAATTCATTGGTCTCATCTTCCTTCTGCATTCGCAGGCTCTCTGTCTTTGCATTTCCTGGAATTATGGCTTTTGCATCGCCTTGCTGCCGACTTGCTTTATTTTTTGCTGTAGTTTTCTTCATTGCAAATGGTTTGTTTTAAATAATAGAGGCAACACCAAGTGCTGCCTCCATTGAACATGTGATGTTTACTCCTCCCCGGATGCCTGATAGTTAATGTCGTGTTCGGCGATCGAGGTCAGCGTTTCATCTGCTTCTTTCTCCTCAGCAAGCGTCTGGCTCAAAAGATCAGCAATCTCAGTTAACCCCAAGGTATTTGCCAGTTGGGCGAGGCAACCATACGTAGCAATCTCATAATGCTCCACTTTTTGACTTGCAAGAATAATTCCAACGTCCCTTGTAGAAGACCCCTTCTCGGTTTCTTCAAGAATGCTTTCGCCTTCCTTCGTTATCCCTTCCATTGCATCGCACTTTTTAGCCTGCGGTTTTTTGCCTAACAGATCAAATACCTGTTCTAACCGGACTACATGAGTCTTTGTGACTTCAAGGTGCCCGCCAATAGCTTTCGCCAACTCAGTTGACGTTGCAGCCTTTTGCATTTTGGGCAATGTTTTCGTTAATTTCTTTTCGGCCCAATAAATGTCCTTGATCTCACCCACAAAGAATTCCAGTAATGCGGGTTCGGTGGAGGCTGGTCGTTTCTTTGGAGCGGGCGTACTGGCTCCCTTCTTGGTGTTTGTAGCTTTTGCCATGGTATAAAATTTTCAAAACTTTCGAATGAAAACCATGCCAGCGTCGCGGCCAGATTCGTTATTAAATAGTTATTGAATGGTGTGAAAGAAAGGATGATCCTTGATTCCGCTTCTTCATCACAAACCAATAATGAAAGCGATCTATTCCCGCGAAATGTGCTATGAAGAGCACCGCAATAAAATAAATCAGGCTGTAAATGATTTACAGCCTGATTTGAAAATTAAGAGAGGTCGCGAGCGGATTCGAACCGCTGTAGAAGGTTTTGCAGACCTTTGCCTAGCCACTCGGCTACGCGACCGTGGGGTGCAAATGTAGGTAAAAAAGTTAGAAAAGGTAGTGGTGCGGCGGTTAAAAAAAATCGTTTTCTGATGAAAAGTATTTATTTATCAGCTATTTAACTTAACCTGAAACCAATTAACCAATGGAGTACATTTGCATCCATGTATCCTGACTTCCAGTATTTATTTCAAAGCATCTTTGGTACACCAATGCCTGAATGGCTGAGCATATTCAAGACATTCGGGTTTTTAGTGGCGTTGTCATTTATAGGCGCGGCCTGGGCTACATCTGAAGAGCTGAAAAGGAAAGAAAAGCAGGGCCTGCTGCAGCCGGAGATTCACACTATAGAGATCGGCAAACCTGTGACTACGATGGAACTGGCTATTTCGGCCATCATTGGTTTCCTGATCGGTTTTAAGATAGGCGGTGTTTTCGGGCATTTTCCTGAGGTATCGCCCGACCCTATGGGTTATCTTTTATCGCTCAATGGCAGTTTTCTGGCTGGTATCGTGGGTGCAATATTGATAGGCTACAGCAAGTATTACGAAAAGAAAAAAGAGCAACTACCGGAACCGCAGGTAAAAAAAGTAGCTGTATACCCGCATGACCTAATGACGGAGATAGTGGTGATCGCTGCCATAGGCGGCCTTGCGGGCGCTAAGCTCTTCAATGCGTTTGAAACATGGGACGACTTTATTAAAGACCCCATACGCAGTCTTACTTCTTCCAGCGGGCTTACCTTTCTGGGCGGCCTCATTATGGCTACGGTATGCTTTTACTTTTATACCCGCAAGCATCGCATACCCTTCCGCCACATGTGCGACGCAGCCGCACCGGGCATTATGCTGGCTTATGGTATAGGACGGCTTGGCTGCCAGCTTTCGGGCGATGGTGACTGGGGCATATACAACAGCGCATACGTGACCACAATGGATGGCTCCCTGCGCGCAGCGACTCCGGCAGACAGCCAGTATGTGGCCCAGATGTCGAGCTCAGCGCCACATGCTTTTTTCCCGGCGCCGGCAGGGCTGCCCCGCTGGCTGTTCGGTATGAACTACCCGCATAACGTGGGACATGAAGGTATGATGATGCCCGGCTGCACGGGCGAGTATTGCAATGTGCTACCGGTAAGTGTATTCCCCACGCCTATATACGAGGCCATCACCTGCATTATCCTGTTCTTTGTATTGTGGTCGCTGCGGAAACGTTTCACCCGCACGCTGCAGATGTTTGGTACCTACCTGATATTTGTGGGCATCGAACGATTCCTGGTAGAGCTGATACGGGTTAACTACAAGTATGACTGGGGTTTTATACACCCTACCCAGGCTGAGATATTATCTGTAGTACTTGTACTTGTTGGCGCAGGGCTGTTACTGTTTTACAGAGACAAAAGCGAACCGCAGCCTATCCTTGCCGAACAGGTCAATACTTAGCAAAACGCTTCGGACACAAGGTTATCAGTTACGCTTCCCCAGCTTAAAAACATCGCCCAACGTATAGGAGTGAATGCCGGCCACCTGCCGGAATGTGGCGTTTACCATTGCTGTAGCTACCTGGGCTCCCTCTATGGGCTTCAGATTGCCCAGGCCGGGGATGGCGCCTACTATTTTCATGATGCCTATGCCTATCTGCTCACCGGTTCTTATTTCTGCCCTATCACCAGCCAGCATGCCGGGACGAACAATGTGTATGGTCTCAAAAGGCAGTTTCTTTATATCCCGCTCCAGTTCACCTTTCATTTTAGAGTAAAAAATGCCGGAATCAGGATTGGCACCGGCAGATGATACCAGTACGTATTGCCGTACATTATTTGCGGCAGCTATCCTGGCTACCTGGTATTGGTAAGTATAGTCGATCTTGTATTGGGCATCTTTACTGCCTGCCTTACGGAGTGTGGTTCCCATGGCTGAATAAAGCACATCACCGGTAATGAGTTTCTTCCATTTATCCGTTTCGTCAAAATCGACAATATGTTCCTCCAGTTTGTCGCTGGGCAGATTCATGCTCTTTCTGACGAATAACTTCACTTTGTCGAAACGGGTATCCTTGAGCAATAATGCTACCAAATTACTGCCAACAAGGCCTGTTGCGCCAACTACAATAGCTGTTTTCATAGAAGGTAAAGGTACGTTTAGTTTAAGGCATGAAATTTTATGCCAACATCTTTATAAACAACAAATCCCATCATGCTGACACCGGCCCGAATAAAAATCCCGAAAAGAAAACTAACCTCTTTGTTTAAAGATAACATCAAAAGCGCACAAGCCATACACCTGACGTATGTAACTGACAGCGAGGAGGGTATAACGCGGGTAAGCGGTGAAAAAGGCCCGGTTTATACATTTAAAGGACAGGCGGTAACCGATGAACAAATCCTTTCAAGGATCAAAAGCCTGGTACTGCCACCGGCCTGGGAAAATGTGTGGATTTGCGCCAGCGAGAATGGCCACTTACAGGCAACCGGGACGGACACCCGGAAAAGAAAACAGTATAAGTATCATCCACTGTGGAATGCACTGCGCAACCAAACGAAATTCCAACACCTGCATGAGTTTGGGGCAGCATTGCCTGCCATAAGGAAGCAGCTGCAGAAAGATATTAGCAAACAAGGACTACCAGTGGAGAAAGTGCTGGCCACCATGGTTTCCATCATGCAGTGCACTTGCATAAGGGCAGGCAATGCACAATACGAACAGCTGTATGGTTCATTTGGCATTACCACGCTTAAGGATAAACATGTGCACATACAGGGCGCAGCCATGAAATTTACCTTCAAAGGAAAAAAAGGCGTTCATCATGATATAGACCTGAAAAGCAAGCGGTTGGCAAATATTGTGCAACAATGCAAAGACATACCGGGCAAGGAGCTTTTCCAGTATTATGACGACAACGGCCAAAGGCACCCGGTTGATTCGGGCATGTTGAATAACTATATCAAGGAAATAAGCGGCGGGCCGTTTACCGCTAAGGACTTCCGCACCTGGGCGGGTACACTCCATGCTATTGAAGCCTTTAAAGAACTGGGGTGCGATGACCTGACCGAGAGCGATACCAAAAAAAATATTGTCAAAGCACTGGATATGGTAGCCCTGCAACTGGGCAACACGCGAAATGTGTGTAAGAAATATTATGTGCACCCCAGCGTAATAGCGCTCTATAGCAGCCACACGTTTGCTAAATTCCTCATTGCAGCAGATTGCGATAAAAATACCAGTCTCTCCCCTGAGGAGCATGTGCTGATGCACATACTGGAAGATAAGGGCCCGGTATCCATTGCCGTCTGAAGTTATCTTTGGCCCCTTGGCTATCCCTGCTTCTCAATAAAATTATTTTTATTGAGGCAAAATTGCTATTTTTATATTATAATAATTTTCGACAATGAAAAAACCATTACTTATTGCCATAGCCATACTTATGCACTGCGCTGCAAATGCCACTACTCCCGACTGGGCTACCGGCGTTGCGCCCATCATATACAACCATTGCACTGGTTGCCATCACGATGGAGGCATAGCGCCGTTCTCCTTACTGACCTATGCTGATGCCGTGGCCAATTCGGGGTCTATGAAAGCTGATGTAAGCAGCACAAAGATGCCACCGTGGACACCTGACCCCACATATTCGCACATGGCGCATGAGCGTGTACTCTCCACTGCGGAGATAAACACGATAGTAAACTGGGTAAACGCGGGCACACCTGAAGGAACTGCAACATTAGCACCACCTGCGCCCGTGTATGGCACCAAAGGCATGATCATAGGCACACCTGACCTTGTAATTAAAATACCCACGTATACCTCTACTGCTGCTACCGGCGATGTATACCAGTGTTTTGTATTGCCTAGCGGATTGACAGCAGACCAGTTCGTTGCATCGTTTGAAGCGGTGCCCGGTAATCCGGCATGTGTGCACCATGTACTCGTTTATGCAGATACTACCGGCGCTTGTGCCGCACTGCAGGCTGCGACTACTTCAGGCCCCGGCTATCCCGATTTTGGCGGAGTAGGCAGCAACAGCGCCATCATGCTTGGCGGATGGGTGCCGGGCAGCGCACCTATGTCTTATCCTTCCGGCTTCGGGGTGCGGATACCTAAACATGCTGATATTGTAGTGCAGGTACACTACCCTGCCGGAACAGCCGGTATGGTAGACAGTACCGAAATACACTTCTTCTTTTCTAAAGCACCTACCGTACGGGACGTATACATACAACCACTGCTGATCCACGAAACGCCGATCATCAGTACTGCTCTATACATACCTGCAAATACCACCCAGACTTTCCATGAAGCATTGCCTTCTTACCTTTCTTTACCAGATATCTCGCTGCTGAGCATTGCACCGCACATGCACCTGGTGGGGCAGAACATTAAGTCCTATGCCATACACCCGGCAGGCGATACAGACCAACTGATACGGATAAACAAATGGGATTTTCACTGGCAGGGCTTCTATATGCTGCCAACCATAAAGAAAATACCGGCGGGCTCTATACTGCACGCTGACGCCTACTATGATAATACTTCGGCAAATGCTGAAAATCCAAACTCTCCGCCGAAAGACGTATCTGCTGGTGAGTCGACTACCGATGAAATGATGCTGGTGTTCTTCGCATACGCTAATTACCAGGCCGGTGACGAAAATATACTCATAGACAGCAGCAAACTGAATGTGCCCGAAATGCTGAACTATTATCACGGACAGGAACTGCTGGATGTTTGCCCTAACCCTGCTATTAATGACCTCATTGTGAAATGCCACTTTGATCAGCAGGATATCGGCAGCATAAGCTTGTTAGATATGCAGGGTAAAGTGGTACGGCAGTTCCTGAGCAACGGGATCATCAACCAAGGGTACAGCGCCTATACTTATTCTGTCAGCGGCCTTGCTAACGGCAACTACATACTGGAGATGCGAACGAGCCAGAAGACGCTCACCCAAAAGGTGGTGGTCACGCATTGATGATTATGCAGAAGTAGCTTAAAAAGTAAAGTCCGCACCTAAATGCGGACTTTACTTTTTATATAAGGTTGATAATTACGTCTTAAATGGATGAGGAGACAACAGCCTGCTGATAATGAGCGCTGTTCAGTTCGGTGTTAGCTGCTTCGGCCTCTTCAATAGGCGCAAATGAAGATAAAGGTTCCCCTTTCACTTTACGCACTGCTGTAGTATGTTCAAAGTGCGCAGACGGCTTACCGTCTTTTGTTTTCACGGTCCAGCCGTCCCTTTCTGTAAACACATCTTTGGTGCCCAGGTTTATCATGGGTTCTATGGCCAGTACCATGCCTTCTCTCAGTTTCTTGCCATCACCGCGCTTGCCGTAGTTGGGCACCTGCGGATCTTCGTGCAGTTTCTTGCCTACGCCATGTCCTACAAGTTCACGCACCACCCCGTAGCCATGCTCACCATTGGTGTAGCTCTCGACCGCGTAAGATATATTGCCTACACGGTTATTCTCACAAGCCTGTGCTATGCCACGATATACAGATTCTTTGGTTACCCTTAGTAATTTAAGTACCTCAGGTTTTACTTCGCCAATGGCAAAAGTGTATGCAGAATCACCATGATACCCGTTCTTATAGAAACCACAATCAACAGAGATAATGTCTCCATCCTTCAGTTCATAGTTGCTAGGGAAGCCATGTACCACCACATCATTAACCGAGATACACAAAGAATAGGGGAACCCATTGTATCCTTTGAAGGAAGGCACACCTCCGTTGTCACGGATAAACGCCTCGGCCATTTTGTCTATGGAGATCGTAGTAATGCCGGGCTTTAAAAATTTTGCCACCTCGGTTAAGGTGGCAGAATCCATTAGGGCACTATTACGTATAATTTCAATTTCTTCTTTACTGCGTATATGTATCATTCAGCACTATTTCTTTTTTAAGCAGATACACTCCTGCTTCCGGCGGCCGTTGACGTAGTACGGCCTGTTATACGACCCGTTTTCATCAAACCATCGTAGTGGTTCATGAGCAGATAGCTTTCTACCTGTTGCAATGTATCAAGGATAACACCAACACCGATCAGCATAGAAGTACCACCGAAGAACGATGCAAAACCACTGGTAACTCCAAGCAGCGTAGCTACACCAGGAAGGATACCTGCGATAGCCAGGAATACAGCACCTGGTAATGTGATACGGTCCATGATAGTGGCTATGTAATCTGCAGTAGGTTCACCTGGTTTAACACCAGGTATGAAGCTGTTGTTACGTTTCAGGTTGTCCGCCATTTCTGTCGGGTTAAAGATCAATGCGGTATAGAAGTAAGTGAACGCAATAACCATGATCGCATAGATGAGGTTGTACCACAAAGAGCGGTTATCAGACAATGCGTGTACAAATCCTGCTGCCTTTTCATTTGTTGCAAAGCCAGTGAATATGGTAGGGATGAACATCATTGCCTGCGCAAAGATGATAGGCATTACACCTGCAGAATTCACTTTCAAAGGAATGAAATCGCGGGAGCCGCTTACTTCCTTGGCTGCATTGGTACTGCCTATAATACGGCGGGCATAATTGAGCGGTATCTTACGAACACCTTGTGTAAGCAATATAAGACCGATGATAACAGCGATGAATATAGCCAACTCAATGAGGAATATCAATAAACCACCACCGCCGCCAATGTTTTTAGCGCTGAACTCCTGTATGATGGAGTGCGGGAAACGGGCGAGGATACCTACCATGATGATGAGTGATGTACCATTACCTATACCACGATCAGTGATCTTTTCACCAAGCCACATTACAAACAAAGAACCTGTAGTCAGCACCATTATTGTTGATAACCAGAACATGAACGGACTGAAATCAGGAGCAAGAGCAGGGAGATACTGAGGTGAACGCAGATAAGCTACATAAGCGCTTGCCTGGAATGCGGTAACTACTACAGTAAGGTAACGTGTGTAAGTAGTGATCTTGCGGCGACCGCTGTCTTCCTTCTGCATTTTAGCAACCTGTGGTATTACAATACCGGCGAGCTGCATGAAGATAGAAGCAGAGATATAAGGCATTACACCTAACGCAAAAATAGATGCACGGCTAAATGCACCACCAGCAAACATGTTAAGGATACCAAGAATGCCGCCCGGGCCGTTAGTGTCGCTAAGCTTTGAAGGGTTTATACCTGGAAGGGCTACATAGCATCCTACACGATATACAAATACCAAGAGTAAAGTATACGTTATACGCCGACGAAGTTCGTCGATGCTCCAGATATTTTTAAGTTTATCAATAAATTTCTTCACAGGATCTGTTGTTAATCAAAAATGAAATGCGAATAAACGATAAAAGACGCATTTTTCCAAAAATGCGTCTTTTATTCTAAAGAATTTCCAGAGTTCCCCCGGCAGCCGCTACCGCATCTTTGGCCTTGGCACTTGCGGCGTTAACCTTGAATGCGATCTTTGATTTGATCTCCCCGTTGCCCAGCAATTTTACCAGGTCGGTACGGTTGATCAAGCCATTGATATACAGGATATCCGGTGTGAATTCCGGCAAGTTATATTTTTCAACCAGGAAGTCTACCTGGCCGAGATTGAAGACTTTGTATTCTACGCGGAAGTGATTGATAAATCCACGCTTAGGCATACGGCGCTGGATAGGCATCTGACCACCTTCGTGGCCTCTTTTAGACTGGTAGCCGGTACGAGCCTGCTGACCTTTGTTACCCTTTGTAGCTGTGCCACCATGGCCGCTACCTTCACCACGACCGATACGTTTTCCTTTCTTAGTTGAACCTTCAGCAGGTTTCAGATTGTGCAGTTGCATAATTTACAATTTTTGAACTTGCGCGGAATGTGTAACCGCTCGCAAATTGGTTAATACTTAATTACTTTGTATTCACAGATGCCTGGTTAAGTCCTTTTTGAAGAGAAGCAGGCGTCATTAATTCATATTTCCCGCCAACTTCTTCTTCTACTTTCACCAGGTGGTGTACAGCCTTCACCATACCCAGTATCTGTGGTGTTGCTTCCACTTCTACAGTGTACAGCATCTTACGCAGGCCCAACGCCTTAAGCGTACGTTTCTGGCGCTCCATACGGTCTATACCGCTTTTTACCTGTGTTATTTTTATCTTAGACATATACATTCAAAATTCAAAAAGTAAACATTAAAATTACCCGTTAAACACCTTTTTAAGGCTGATATTACGCTGTTTTGCTACCTGTATTGGTTCACGCAGCATAGCCAAAGCAGAGAAAGTTGCTTTTACCACGTTGTGCGGATTAGCAGAACCCAGAGACTTAGACAAAATGTCTGTGATACCAGCAGCTTCAAGTACAGCACGCATGCTACCACCTGCGATAACGCCAGTACCATGTGCAGCCGGACGGATCATCACCTTTGCAGCACCTTCTTTAGCCAACTGTTCGTGAGGTATAGTACCGTGCATTACCGGAACCTTGATCAGGTTCTTCTTGGCATCATCAATGCCCTTTGTAATTGCTTCCTGTACTTCCTTTGCCTTTCCAAGCCCGTGACCTACAACGCCATTGCCGTTACCAACTACCACAAGCGCAGAAAAACTGAAAGCACGGCCACCCTTAGTGGTTTTCACCACACGGTTGATAGCTACTACTTTTTCATGTAATTCCAGGTCTCCCCCTTTTATGCGATTTATTGTTGCCTTTGCCATTTTCTTTTTTATTAGCTGCTGTGCCTGTTAGCCTTCCGGCATATTGTGCACATTTTGTTTTTTTATAAACATCAACTGACCGGCAGAAAGCCGATCAGCTAATCAATTTTAGAATTTCAATCCACCTTCGCGGGCGCCGTCAGCTACTGACTTGATGCGACCATGATAGAGGTAACCACCACGATCAAAAACACATGTTTCAATGCCTAATGCTTTAGCTTTCTGTGCGATGGTCTTACCGACATTCGCAGACTTTTCCACTTTATTACCGGTTATAGCGGCCATATCCTTGTCGCGAGAGCTTGCTGCGGCCAGTGTAGTACCGTTGTTATCGTCTATTAGCTGCACATAAATATCCTTGTTGCTGCGAAATACTGAAAGCCTTGGCTTCTGAGCAGTACCGTGGAGTTTTGTGCGAATACGCCAGCGCAATTTCTGACGGCGTACTACTTTTTGATCTTGTGCCATGTTATCTTTTTTTTTACGGGCTCACTCTTTAATATCAGAGTGGCTACCGGGTACTTTTATACTTACTTATTAATTTTCTACTTTTCAATACCTACTACTTACCTGCAGACTTACCAGCCTTACGACGAACGATCTCATCAGAGTAGCGAACACCTTTACCTTTGTACGGCTCTGGTTTACGAAGGCTGCGCAACTTAGCTGCAACCTGTCCAAGCAACTGCTTGTCGTTAGATTCAAGGATGATCCTTGGATTCTGTCCTTTTTCTGCTGTAGCAGATGCCTTAATTTCTTTAGGCAATTCAAATATGATATTGTGCGAAAACCCTAAAGCGAGGTCTATCTGTTGGCCGGTAACGGCAGCACGATAACCCACACCTACGAGTTCCAGTTCTCTTTTAAAACCATCTGTAACACCAACGATCATATTAGCGATCAATGAACGATACAAACCGTGTAATGCGCGGTGGCGTATCTGATCTGTAGGGCGCTCAATAGTGATCTGGTCAGCTTCGATGTTGATCTTAATATCGCGATCGATATCCTGCCTTAATTCTCCCTTTGGGCCTTTTACAACGAATTCGTTCGTTGCTGATAATGTGGCTGTAACGCCTTTTGCTAATACTACCGGTTTCTTACCTATACGTGACATAAAACTTGAAAATTAAAAAATTAAAAACTAAAAAAGCTGTGTTCAGTTACCGTATAGAGAACTTTATATTGTCAGCTTCCTCTTTATACTCTGCGGCTAATAAATCAGCCGGAAATTATTAATAGATATTGCACATTACTTCACCACCTACATTCTGCGTACGTGCTTCCTTATCAGTCATTACACCTTTAGAAGTAGATACGATAGCGATACCCAGGCCATTTTGTACACGACGGATATCAGCAGGTTTAGCATACTGGCGAAGACCCGGACGGCTAATACGCTCCAGCGATTTTATAGCAGGGTCCTTAGTTTGTGCATCATACTTCAATGCTATTTTGATAAGGCCTTGCTTGTTATCATCTTCAAACTTGTATTTCAGTATATAACCCTTTTCATAAAGTATCTCGGTAATACGCTTCTTAACATTAGAAGCAGGTATTTCAACAATACGATGGCGAGCCATCTGAGCGTTACGGATACGGGTCAGGAAGTCTGCTATTGGATCTGTTACCATTTGTCTTTTTTGATTTTTTTGTAAAAAATTTTGTTACGAGTACCAGGCACTTATAGTAACCTGACTTTGAAACGTTTATCCTGCTGTTGACGCAGACAGGGATTTACCAGCTAGCTTTACGAACTCCTGGTATTTTGCCATCCAATGCCATGTCACGGAACACGAGGCGACATACAGCGAAGTGACGCATATACCCCCTTGGGCGGCCTGTAAGCTGGCAGCGGTTTCTGAGGCGTACTGGTGAAGAATTGCGCGGGAGCTTATCCAGACCTGCGTAATCTCCTGCCTCTTTAAGTGCTGCGCGTTTTGCCGCATACTGTGCTACCAGATGTTCGCGTTTGCGTTGGCGGGCTTTTACTGATTGTTTTGCCATAGTATTTTTAGATCTTAAGTCTTATAAATTTTGTCCGGTACTACTTACCCGTTTTGTCCATGTTTGTGAAAGGCATACCCAGTTCCTTCAGGAGCTCATAAGCCTCTTCATTTGTCTTGGCAGTAGTAACGAAAGTGATATCCATACCGCTGATACGTGCTATCTTGTCAATGTTTATTTCAGGATAGATGATCTGCTCTGTGATACCCATTGTATAGTTACCACGGCCATCGAACGATTTTTCACTGATACCCTTGAAGTCACGTACACGTGGCAAAGACACAGAGATAAAACGATCAAGGAACTCATACATCTTCACGTGACGCAATGTAACGCGACAACCGATCGGCATGTTTTTACGCAGCTTGAAGTTTGATATGTCTTTCTTTGACATTGTAGCGATCGCTTTCTGGCCGGTAACGAGTGTCATCTCATTTACTGCCTCATCGATCATCTTCTTATCAGATGTAGAGCCTTTTACACCCTGGTTCAGGCATATCTTCACCAGGCGTGGGCATTGCATAACTGATTTATACCCGAATTTCTTCATCAGTGCGGGCACCACTTCATCCCTATAAGTTTTAATTAACCTTGGGCTGTATGTTGTTGTCGTTGCCATTATTTTATAGCCTCCCCTGATTTTTTAGATATACGAATAAAACCGGCATCTGTACGCTCGCGTTTTACGCGTGCCGGAGCTTTGGATTTAGCGTCCCACAGCATCACGTTAGAGATGGCCATGTAAGCTTCTTCCTTTACGATCCCGCCCTGTGGATTCTGAGCGTTAGGCTTAAGATGCTTGGTCACGAGGTTTACACCTTCGATAAGCACTTTGCCATCCGTGGGATTCACGGAGAGGACCTGGCGTGGCTGTGTGCGGTCTTTATCATCGCCGGCAATAACAACCACGTTGTCGCCCTTCTTAATGTTGAACTTTGGTTTGAATCTCTTTTTCACAATACTTATGAATTAGCGTTGTATTAAATGCTGCCGTTTTTCTAACGGGCTGCAAAGGTACAACAAATTTTACAATACTTCTGGCGCGAGGGAAACAATTTTCATGTATCCTTTATCACGCAATTCGCGGGCCACTGGGCCGAATATACGGGTACCGCGGGGATCGTCGGAGTTGTTAAGCAATACGACTGCGTTATCATCAAAACTGATGTAAGAGCCATCCTTGCGGCGCAGCTTGTTCTTGGTACGAACGATAACTGCTTTTGAAACAGTACCTTTCTTTATACCACCACCAGGGAGCGCGTCCTTAACAGTTACTACGATCTTGTCACCAATACCAGCGTAATCTTGACCCGAATTGCCCAACACACGTATGCAAAGTACTTCTTTGGCACCGCTGTTGTCGGCTACATTGAGCCGGGATTCTTGTTGTATCATCTTTTAAGGTTACTTAGCTTTTTCAATAATTTCTACCAGGCGCCAACGCTTTGTTTTGCTCAGCGGGCGAGTTTCCATAATACGCACCACATCACCGATACCGGCATTGTTTTGCTCATCATGCGCGTGAAAGCTTGATGATTTCTTAAGAAACTTACCATATATCGGGTGTTTCACTTTACGTTCAACAGTAACTGTAATGGTCTTTACCATTTTGTTGCTGCTTACAACCCCTATACGGGTCTTTCTGCTTTTTCTTTCAATAGTCATAATCGACATATAAATTTATTATGCTCCTAATGCTCTTTTGCGCTGCTCTGTTTTCAAACGTGCTATTGCGCGGCGTTGCGTCTTTATTGACAGCGGGTTTTCTATCGGGTTCACCGCATGGCTGAACCTTGTTTTCTTCAGGCGCAACTCCTCGTCACTGATCCTTTCGTTCAGTGCTTCATTGTCGAGCGAACGGTAATTATCAACATTCGCATCTTTTGCTTTTGCCATCGTTTCTGTTTTTTGACCCCAAACCCGCAAAGCGTATATTCAAGGTCTTATATTTAATAACTATTTACTCTTATTCTCCTGCGTAGTCGTGACGAACTACAAACTTTGTTCTGATCGGCAGTTTCTGTGCAGCAAGCAATAATGCTTCCTGGGCTACCTTTACCGGTACGCCATCCAGTTCGAACATGATCATACCTGGTTTTACCACAGCCGCCCAGAACTCCAGGCTACCCTTACCTTTACCCATACGCACTTCTGCTGGTTTACGGGTGATCGGTTTGTCAGGGAAAATGCGGATCCACACATTACCTTCACGCTTCATGTGACGGGTCATTGCCTGACGCGCTGCTTCTATCTGGCGGTTAGTGATCCATTTTGGTTCCATTGACTTAAGGCCAAATGAACCAAACGATATCATAGCTCCGCGCTGTGCGTTACCTCTGATCCTGCCTTTATGCGCTTTACGATGCTTCGATTTTTTCGGTTGTAACATTGTTACAGTTTATTAAAGTATTACCCAAAAATATTATTCACTTATCTGCGACCTCCGCCACCACCTGCCGGACGGCTTCCCGCACCACCACCGGTACGTCCACCACCGGTACGACCACCGCCGCCACCGCTGCGATCTCCGCCGCCACCGCGACGATCACCACCGCCTCCGCCTCTTTCTCCGCCACCGCGACGGTCACCTCTTTCACCACCACGTTCGCCACCGCGTGTTTCAGCGCCCTGGAAACCTGCCGGACGATTGCCACGGCTATCAGAGTTAGCTGAGAAGTTAGGATTCAGCTCACGCTTGCCCAAAACTTCACCTTTACACACCCAAACCTTCAATCCTATCTTACCATATACAGTCATTGCATATACCGAAGCATAGTCGATGTCCATACGGAAAGTATGTAATGGAGTACGTCCTTGTTTAAACTCTTCACTACGTGCAATTTCAGAACCATTCAAACGGCCACTTGCCTTTATCTTGATACCTTCTGCACCCATACGCATTGCGGTAGTGATAGCCATCTTGATAGCGCGCTTGTAGCTTACACGGCCTTCGATCTGGCGGGCAATTGTTTCACCCACTATCATCGCATCCAGTTCCGGACGGCGGATCTCCATAATGTTGATCTGCACATCTTCTTTCTTGGTAAGCTTCTTCAGCTCTTCCTTGATACGATCTACCTCAGTTCCGCCCTTACCTATAATGATACCTGGCTTTGAAGTATGGATGGTTACGATCAGCTTGCCCAATGTACGCTCGATAACGATACGGGAGATCCCTCCTTTATTGATACGTGCATTGAGGTAGTTGCGGATCTTATGGTCTTCAACGAGTTTAGCGCCGAAGTCCCTTTTTTCGCCATACCACATTGAATCCCATCCGCGGATGATACCCAACCTGTTACCTATAGGATTACATTTTTGACCCATTACTGTTATTATTAAGCTTGAATGTTTGAAGTTTCTTCGTTAGCATTTTCAGTTACTGCGTTCCGGCTGTCAACAATTAATGTGACGTGGTTGCTGCGCTTGCGTACCCGGTATGCACGACCTTGTGGTGCAGGGCGCATCCGCTTCAACACGCGGCCACCATCAACAAATATGGTCTTTACAAACAGGTTGGCCTCAGCCACATCCACACCTTCGTTTTTCACTCTCCAGTTAGCAACTGCACTCAGCAAAAGCTTTTCCAGCGGTACTGAAGGATGTTTGGTGCTGAATTTCAAAGTATTCAGCGCGTTTTCCACTTCCATACCACGGATAAGGTCCGCCAAAGGGCGCATCTTGCGGGGTGAGGTTGGTAAATTTCGTAAGCGAGCTACAGCTTCCATTTATTTTTGATTTTTGATTGGATGTTTATACAAACGACCAATGACTTTTAACTTATTAACCTATTTACTTATCAACCTGCTTACTGCTTGGTGCCGCTATGGCCCTTGAAGTTGCGGGTAGGTGAAAATTCACCCAGTTTGTGACCTACCATATACTCAGTAACATATACCGGTATAAACTTGTTGCCATTGTGCACGGCGAAAGTCTGGCCTACGAAATCAGGCGTTATTGTGCTACGGCGGCTCCAGGTCTTAACTACACCTTTCTTCGCTTTGCCTTCGTTTATTGCGGTTACCTTAGCATCCAGATTTGCGTCTACGTAAGGACCTTTTTTTATTGAACGAGCCATTTTTTATTGACTTAAGTTTTTTACTGTTAATTATAATTTCTTGCCGTTTTTACGCTGAATGATCAGTGCATTTGACGCCTTGGTCCTGCTACGTGTTTTTTCACCCTTAGCGTATTTACCCTTACGGCTACGTGGATGGCCACCTGAAGACCTACCTTCACCACCACCCATCGGGTGATCTACCGGGTTCATAGCTACACCACGGTTACGTGGCTTGATACCTTTCCAACGGTTACGACCTGCTTTACCCATTGACTGGAGCGCGTGGTCACTGTTAGAAACAATACCTACGGTAGCCATGCAAGTGCTGAGCACTTTGCGAAGTTCACCACTTGGCATTTTCAGTACACAATATTTTTCTTCCTTGGCATTGAGCTGTGCATAAGTACCTGCCGAACGGGCAAGCGCACCGCCGCGGCCTGGCTGCAATTCTATGT
>JABDCE010000033.1:4477-6361 GCA_013288285.1 Bacteroidota bacterium | reverse complement strand
CAACAGTACCAAGTGGCATGTTCTTCAGTACTAAAGCGTTTCCAACTTCAGGAGGTACACTGGCGCCGCTGATGATAGTAGTGCCTACTTCCAGTCCCTGCGGAGCAATGATGTAACGTTTCTCACCATCAGCATAATGCAACAATGCGATGAATGCTGTACGGTTAGGATCATACTCAATAGTCTTCACAGTCGCTTTGATATCAGCCTTATTGCGCTTGAAATCTACAAGACGGTACTGGGTTTTGTTACCACCACCTATGTAGCGCATTGCACGACGGCCCTGAACGTTACGGCCACCAGTACCTTTCTGGTGCTCCAGTAAGCTCTTTTCAGGCTCGTTAGTGGTAATTTCCGCGTAAGCGTTACCTATTCTCCAGCGTGTGCCGGCTGTAACCGGTTTGTATTTACGTAATGCCATTTTATTTCTGTTATCTGGTGATTATTTGCCTAAGCCCGTTTCACCAGGTTTTATAATTTCAACTTTTTACCCTTACTGATCTGCAGGCTGATGCCTGGTATTCATTAAACGAACAGATCTATTGTATCACCCTTTGCAAGCGTAACAACTGCTTTCTTGTAAGAGGGCTTGCGTCCTGAAAGCAAACCTGCTTTTGTGAAGCGTGTTTTGCTTTTTGCCGGTACTACTACCGTGTTCACATCAGCCACCTTTACTCCGTAGAATTCTTCAACAGCTTTCTTTATTTCCAGCTTATTGGCAGTTTTGCCTACTACAAATGTGTAGCGGCCACTGCGCTCCATCTGGAGATTTACCTTTTCGGTGATCACCGGCCGTACCAACACTTCTGATAGTTTCATCGTTTTGTTTTTTTAACTCCAAACCCCAAAAAGGATCTCCTGCGGAGTGTTTATTATTTATTACAATTACCTTTCAATCTTTCTAATTAAGCCAAATACCTTTTACGGTGCGGAGCTTATGCTGCTTCTTCTTCAGCAGGTATTTCGTTGAACATCTTAGCTGCTGACTCTGTGAAGATCACTACGCCTGTGTTAGTAAGGTCGTATGTGTTCATATCACTCAGTACAACTGTTTTGTTGTTTGACAGGTTGCGACCGCTGAGGTATACATTAGTATTGTACTCAGGCACCACTACCATTGTCTTCCTGTTTTCACCACGCAATACATCAAGCATTACTGCGAAGTCCTTAGTCTTTGGCGTGTCAAGGGTCAGATCTTCAACGATCACGATCTTGTTTTCACGAGCCTTGTACACGAGGGCAGAAATCTTTGCAAGGTCTTTTACCTTACGGTTCAATTTAAAATTGTAACCGTGTGGCAACGGGCCATTGATAGTACCACCGCCTTTATACAACGGGTTACGGATGTTACCTTTACGGGATCCGCCGGTACCTTTCTGCTTGTGCAGTTTCTTAGAAGAGCCATGCACTTCTGCACGGGTCTTTGTCTTGTGCGTACCCTGGCGCTGAGCTGCGAGGTATTGTTTTACCGCGAGGTAAATACAATGATCGTTTGGCTCAACATTGAATATATCGTCCGGAAGTTCAACCGAGCGGCCTGTCTTTGCACCTTTACTATTTAAAACGTCAACTTGCATGACTATAATTAATTCTGAATTAAAACAATAGATCCGTTATGTCCTGGTACTGAACCGCTGATTAATATGTAGTTCTGGTCAGGGAATACTTTTACAACACGCAGTGATTTGATCTTAACGCGATCAGTACCCATACGGCCACCCATACGCATACCTTTGAACACGCGGCTTGGGTAAGATGAACCACCTATAGAACCTGGTGCACGTGAACGGTCATGCTGGCCATGGGTTGCTTCACCCACACCGCTGAATCCGTGCCTTCTGACAACGCCCTGGAAACCTTTACCCTTGGTGGTACCGATAACAC
>JABDCE010000033.1:0-4467 GCA_013288285.1 Bacteroidota bacterium | reverse complement strand
GCGCTTTAGGAGTATTCTTTGCTTTAGCTTCGCCGAAAGCAATCTGCAGCGCATCGTAACCGTCGGTAACTACGGTCTTCTTTTGAGTAACCACACATGGTCCAGCTTCGATAATGGTACAAGCTGTCTGCTTGCCATTCGGTTCGAAAATGCTGGTCATACCGATTTTTTTACCAATAATACCTTTCATTATTATTATATTTTAGCCAAGCGCCCGGAGCCTGCCCCATATATCGGGAGTGTGGCCGGGATTAGCGTTTTTTTCAATTTTTTAAAGAACTGGCACTTTTCTCTTTTCTTATCTCCTTCTGCGGAGATAATCAATTCAAGGTCATGCTTTTATTTCTACTTCTACACCACTTGGCAGATCGAGCTTAGAAAGCGCGTCAACTGTACGGGAAGAAGATGTGTATATATCCAACAGGCGCTTGTGGCTGCACAACTGGAACTGCTCACGGCTTTTCTTGTTAACGTGCGGTGAACGCAATACGGTAAATATCTTCTTGTCTGTAGGCAAAGGAATAGGGCCTGTAACCACTGCTCCTGTATTGCGCACAGTCTTCACGATCTTGTCCGCTGATTTATCAACCAGGTTATGGTCGTAAGATTTTAGCTTAATTCTGATACGCTGTGACATACTGTTTTTCTTCTAAATCCCTAAAAAATTTGGGACTGCAAAGGTAATGACTTTTTTGATACGGCAAACTTTTTTTCAAGAAAATTAAAATTCTTTTTCTCATCCACTCTAAAGTATTGCCAGTATTGGGATCAGCAACTTTTAAAGGGGCTGCAAATATAGGGAATCTTTGCTGAAATCCATCTTTCCCATGCATTTTATCGAATAGGCTTCGAAATACTATTCTTGCATGGGCGGCGGAAATTCTATGGCAAAACCAGGTGTCAAGTGTTCATATAAACGACGGCTCCTATGGATTTAAAATAAAAATAATGGTTTTTATTTATGCCTTTCAGAGTATTTTTCTACTTTGGCAATTAAATCACCAAATAACATTTTTAGCTCACCACACAAAAACACCAACAGAACACCATGCATGTAAACAGTCTATTCAGCAAACAAAGCGAGATCAATAAGGATAATCTCGGCGAGGCCATACAGCAGGCCATAGAGATAGAGATCGCTACAATACCGGTCTATCTCTACACGTATTACTCCATCAATCGCGTGCCTAATCAGGATGTCATCAGTGGCACACTGTCGAGAGCGCTGGTAAAGGAAGGCGTACCTGTAGCCGAGGCCAATACCATAGCTCTGGACCTGTCGGCAGAAATAATGGTCTTCGCGAACAAAGCAGGCGCGCTCATCATGAGCGTAGCTATAGAAGAGATGCTGCACATGGCCTTATCTTCAAACCTGAAGCAGGCCCTTGCAGGAAATCCGCAACTGGTAGGTAAGACCCCGAGTGTATGGCCAACCTGCCTGCCCGGCCACCAGCCTGAATTTCCCATCAACAGAGACCGGCTTTCGCAGGCGCAGCTCCGCACTTTCCTGAAAATAGAAAGCCCATATGAACTTAAAGACAAATTGCTGCTGCAGGCGCCTATACCTTACAAGACCATCGGCCAATTTTACGAAATGCTCACAGACTTCATTGGCCATAACGAACTTTATTACAACACCCATTCACCACAGCTTATACCAGGTAAGGGTTACTACGCGCAAAACAACATAGACACCGTATACTATGACAAGAAGCACAACCCGCGTTTTGTAAATTCGGAAGACAGCGGCGACCTTGTTTATGTACAGGACCAGGAATCAGCGTTAAAAGCGATAAACATTATTGTGGAGCAAGGCGAAGGCCACAAAGGCGCTTCCGGTCTGAATCCTGATGGCAGCCCAAAATGCGAGTTAGTATCGGCAGACTATGACGATGAGTCTATGACCGAGCTTTCCCACTTCGAAAAATTTGCGCGCGTTTACTGCCGGTATGAGCGCTTAACCGCGAAATTCAATGCGCTGGGCATCGGCGATATAGATATCAGCAGTTACTTCGTAAACAATGTACCGCTCAACCCATCTACAGCCGATTATCCTGCTAATATACAGCCGGTATCTAACCTGCTCAATGCGGTCTACACCTACATATTTGTGATGACGGAAGGCTGCTACAAACAAGGTGGTAACACACAGTATGAGATATTCATGTTCGGGATACACAAATCCATGATCTTCATTCTCAACTCGCTGTGTGGCGATATTATGAAGCTCTCTTACACGGATAAAAAAGGAAACACATACGCTGTCGCCCCTACATTCGAGGATTATCCTTTCGGCCTGTTATCAAGCCCTAAAGATCAGCTGATAGCCTTGTATAAGGCTGCTGTTGCTGTTTACCCGGCTATCTCTTACCTCGAGCCACGCTTCCCTGTACTCCCCGATGTGGCTTTATAGATCACCATAAAACAAACCATTTATAACCATCCAAAACAAACATTATGTCCTTCATACAATATAGTCCGAACCTAACACTTTGCGGCGGCAGTGCGCCCGCCCCATCAGCAGCGCCACAACAGGCGGCAAACGCAAACCCGCCCATGGAGCTGCATATATGCATGGGCCTCAATGCCTGCCAGGGCCACGATCGTTTCGGTACTAATAATTGCGCCGGAACAGGCTACTGCGGCACTGCAGCCCAACATAACTGCCAGACGCTTAACGACTGTCGCGGCCAGGGTGGCTGCGGGCTTTACGGCACTGCAGACGAACAATCAAATCCGGGTGCCAACCAATGCGCTATGCAGGGCAACTGTGCTGTGCCTGTGCAGGCAGAGCGGTTCAGCACCATGGGAGAGAACAAAGGAAAAAGCACATGGCTGCTGGCTCGCGCCCTATTTGAACAACGCATGGCGAAGTCGCGCAGATCAGTCGGCCCATCTCCATATAAGTGTGGCCCGCCACAAAATTGGCTGATCGCTTCCCTTGGGTCTTACGACTCCTGCGGTAATAGTGGCGATAAAAGGTGTTCATTCGGATTTAATGATCCCGATGACCACGCTAAGGAATTGTGCGAAGGAAAAGTAGAATAAATCTTAGCTGATAAAAAGATAGAACATAGATGAACAGGGAATCGTACCGGGATATAATTAAAAGCATGCCCAACCCCGGACTGGGACTGGGATTGAGAAGCAAGCATTTTAATTATATCCTGGAACATAACCCTAACGTGGGTTGGTTTGAAGCGATCTCTGAGAACTTCATGGACTCAGGCGGCAGGCCCGGGAATGTGTTGCGGCAAATTGCGGAGCGCTACCCTGTGGTGATGCATGGAGTGTCACTCTCTATAGGCAGTACCGATCCGCTAAACAGGGAATATCTCACCAAACTGAAATCGCTGGCGGCTGATGTAAAGCCACTTTGGGTAAGCGACCACCTTTGCTGGACAGGTGTAAACAGCCTGAATACACACGACCTGCTGCCGGTTGTGCTCAATGAAGAATCACTGAAACATATCTGTAGCAGGATAAACCAGGTACAGGATTTCATGGAGCGGCCAATGGTGTTTGAAAACCCAAGTACCTATCTCACTTTCAAACAATCGACAATAGCTGAATGGGATTTTCTGCGGTATATGACCGAGGAGACAGGCTGTGGCTTGCTGCTTGATGTGAACAATGTTTATGTTTCGGGCTTCAACAACGATTTTGATCCGGCACACTATATACGGCAACTGCCTCATGACCGTATCGTGCAGATGCATATAGCAGGCCACCAACATTGTGGCACGCACATCATTGACACGCACGACAGAAAGGTGGTACAGGATGTATGGGAACTGTTTCACCTGGCATGGCAACTCACGGGCGGCGTAGCTACATTGCTCGAGTGGGACAACCATATTCCCGAATTTGAAGACTACCATGCCGAATTGCTAAAAGCAAAAGAATACATGAATACATTCGCAACCGGCAGTGCCCCCACAAAGCTGCCCGTAGAAAATAACATAGCGGTATCAAATCCCGTGGACTTCCTGGTAAGTGATATAATGTGGTAACGATATGATAGACGTGAATACAACAGGAGGCTCATTGTCTGAATTACAAAACTGGATGCAGGGCATGGTATTGCGGCCGCAAAGGGCGAACGATAGAGCGACAACAGGCATAAGTGATGTCGTCCGGTCATCGTCAAGGCTAAGCGCCGAGCAGCATCTGCATATCTACCAGGGCAGCTATATAGCACGGCTGCGGGAGTGTATGCGCAGCCAGTTTAGCGCACTTGCTTTCGCGTTGGGAACGGATTTATTTGAAGCCTTTACTGACGAATATCTCGCCACTTATCCATCTGCCAGTTATACGCTGAATGACCTGGGCAAAAAGTTTCCTGCTTTCCTCGAAGAAACAAGGCCAGATGCGCAACAGGAACAGAAAGAATCCTGGCCGGATTTTATGATAGAACTCGCAGCTTTCGAATATAGCTTATCTGTTATTTTCGATTCGCTCGCTGAT
>JABDCE010000032.1 GCA_013288285.1 Bacteroidota bacterium | reverse complement strand
CATTGATGATGTGAAGGAAGCAGGTACTTACAAAGCCAGCATCGATTTCGGCAAAGACAATGTTGTTGAAATAGAATTTGAAGTAGTCAGCGAATAAGCTTTCTGAATATCCTTTAAATGGCAACGCCCCGTAATATACGGGGCGTTGTTGTGTTTATGCGGCTAAAGAAATATCTGATACAGAATACGTGATCCTGCCCTTGCGTGTGAGGCTGATGCGGCGGCTGAACTCATCGAACCTGATCAGGTCGGCACATGCCAGTTCGCGCAGATAGGCAAGTATAGGGCGCTCACCCAGGTTAGCTGTAAGCATATTGTTCAGCTCCCTGTAGCAGTCGTTGCGCTCGTCGTCGTTATTAATGCATTTGTTCTTTATAAAGTCGAATACTGTCTGGATATTGTTCATGTTGCGCAGGTTTTTAGTTGCTACTTAACTGCAATAAAAAGTTGTGCCAACACGGTTTCACAATCAGTATTTTACTTCGTCTTTTTATACAGCCCTGTAAGTTCGCCCTCAGCCACTATGTGCCCTTCCATGGCCTTCTCCAGTGCAGCCTTATCGCTGTTATTGTCTATGCTCAGTTTAGTATCCAGTGCATAGACCATAAAATGGTAGTGGTGCGTACCCGATGGCGGACACATACCTTTGTAACCATTTTGCTTAGTGCCGTTCCAGCCCTGCTGCGCTCCCTTGAAATTTTCGGGCACCTCGCCATTTACGTCCATATTCCACATTACCCAATGGGTAAAGCCGCCTGCCATTGGCGCATCAGGATCGTGTAAGATCAGCGCGAGGGATTTAGCACCGGCGGGTACACCCGTTATATGCAGCGCAGGGCTCGATTCCCCACCCTCACACGAATATTTTACGGGTATCATACCATTGTTGCTAAATGCCGGACTGGTAACAGATAATTTTGCCTTCTTGGCGAACGACATCGTAAGACCGATTAAAAGAACGGTGAAAAAGATAGATAATGTGCGCATAGTGTTTGTTTTTTAACAAACTTAGCACAAAAATCATACCTGATAGTGTATAGGCTGGCACAGTGTTTTTGCCGTTTCCCGACAAAACGAAAGCTATGATACGCAAACTAAAATCAGGGCAGTACCGGATATACTCCCGGAAGAAAGACCCAAAGACCAACAAACGCAAAAACCTGGGCACTTTCGATTCTATGCAGGATGCCAAACAGCACGAGCGGGAAATACAATACTTCAAGCACCATTAAAAGCGGACTTGCTATTCATACAGAACCTGGCAATTGTTGCAGAAGAAGCTCCTGCGGTTCGTTTTCCCCAGGTGCTTCCTGGTGAATGGAATGTTACATCGTGGGCAGATGGACTTGGTGTGTGCCAGCCAATGCTTTTTCAGTTCATATTTTCGCTTCCATTCCAGGAAGTCGAAACTATAGTTGCGGGCCTCATTTATCAGCATATTCAGCTGCTTAACCGGAAGCGCGCCTACCCTGCTCAACGGGTGAACACGTATGCGGAACAACACCTCATTTTTAATGATGTTGCCTACGCCAGCAAAAATACTCTGAGTAAGCAATGCATCGCACACCAGCATATCGGGTACTTGCTTTAATGCCTGCTTCGCCTTCTTCGGGTCCCACATATCTGACATCACATCTGCCGACCAGTCGTATACTGTATCCAGGTCTTCTTCAATAAACTTAACCGAACAACTATAAAAATTCAGCTCGCCGTTGCTCATCTCCAGGCTCAGTCGCGGCGGCGCATCTTTTTTCTCATTGACCCGATAACTGCCGAACAGCATAAAATGCACCTTCAGTGTGAAGGTCTTGAAGCAGACCAGGAAATGCTTGCCCCAGCTTTTTATGGCCACTATCTGCTGGTTCAGCATCCGCTCCTTCTCTATCTTAGTATTGCCCGATACACGCAATACTTTCTTACCCACAAACTGCAGCGTTTCGTCTTTAAGTATCACTATGGTAGGCCCTTCCGGCATGTATCATTGTTTTAGTCGTTCAACTGAATAAAAAACATACCGCGGCAGCAGCCAGGGCCTATTAACGGCATGATTTTGCTCCCGCTTCCTGCTTTGAACGCCTACGGTATGCACTTCAAAAAGATCCTTTTGCTGATTACATGGTTTGCCACGTTATCGTTGACGCTACAGGCGCAACAAGAATATCCTTACCCCGTAAAGTATGTAACTCTAAATGCTGAGCAGCAAACGTTCCGGATGGCCTATATGGATCTTGCGCCTCACCAGGCCAATGGCCATACGGTGATCCTGTTTCATGGTAAGAACTTCAATGGCTATTACTGGAAAGATGTGGCGCGATACCTATCAGATAATGGCTATCGTGTGATCATACCCGACCAGGTGGGATGGGGCAAATCAGACAAGCCGGATATTCATTACAGTTTCCACCTGCTGGCGAGGAACAACAAAATGCTGCTCGATACCCTGCATATCTCTACCGTCATTGTGCTGGGCCATTCTATGGGCGGCATGCTGGCTACGCGGTTTGCACTCATGTATCCGCAGTCGGTGGAAAAACTGATACTTGAAGACCCCATAGGCCTGGAAGACTACAAAACCTTTGTACCCTACACCACCACCGACGAGCTGTACAAAGCAGAACTATCTGCCACCTACGATTCTTATAAGAAGTATATGCAGGGCTACTTCCCTGAGTGGAAGCCGGAGTATGAAGAACTGGTAAAGCAACAGGCGCAGGCCCTCACCGACCCGACATTTAAACAGATAGCTTGGGCAAATGCCGTCACGTACCAGATGATCTATGAACAACCGGTATGTTATGAGTTTAAAAACATAACCGCTAAGACCCTGCTGATAACAGGCGGCGCAGACCGGACCATAGTGGGCAAGGATAAAGTACCCACTCAACTACTGCCGCTGCACGGACAATACCCACAGATGGGTGCCGCTACACACCGGCTCATAAAAAACAGTGAGCTGGTAGAAATGGACGGCGTAGGCCACATACCCCATATACAGCAGTTTGAAAACTTTACAAAGGTTATTGGACGTTTCCTTAGTGAATAGGACTTCACGGAGCGTTTCGAAGACAAGACAATCATACCAAATTAATGACTTGAAGCCCACCCATGTATAGGGCGCCACTATTTCCGTTCGTTGCAACGGGACAGGTTTATATTCTAATGGAACGTCAGATTCCCGTGCGCATTAAAAATGGGTGTTTATCCCGTGTGCAGAATCAATAAGATTTTCAATATTTGCATAAGACACAATTGTAATTAATTGAAAAACTGGTCATCACATCATATAACTGCATGAAAAACCTCCTCATCTTGTTGCTGTCGTCGCTGACATTCTCTGCCATTGGACAAACAAAATCTGACACTGTGCAAAAACAGGCCGATTCAGTGGCCGACAAGCAGGAAATAACAGTACATCCAAAAAAGAGACGGAATGTAATCAAGAACGTATTGCAGGTAGAAACATTCGAAGACAACCTTGTGGGCTACACATGGGACTCAGACGATGAACCCTTTCTTGACTTCACCTTATCTGAAGACTTCCGCCTGATCCCTTTTGACCTTCTCATGCAGACCTTGCACACCGGAAAAAATCTGCACCTCCATTTTTCATTTACCTGCAGGCTGGGCCAGTATATCAATACACGCTATTCGTCGCCGGTTGTAGAGAAAAGGTTTAATCCACAATTGTACCTCGAATACCTGCCAAAAGGGACGCTTATCAACTCGAAGATCAGGTTCATTTATGGTCACGAATCAAACGGACAAGCCATTGATGATTCATCCACTTTTTACGCGATCGCTGGAACCGTAAAAGCACCAGATGTGGTGCGACAGACCATTGATGCCATCAGCAGGGGCTGGGACTACCTGGGCTGCAGTTTTATAAAGGACCGTGCAATGCCTACAAGAAAGAAAACTGTACTGGAAGGCGAGCTGGATCTGCGATACTACCTGGACTATGGACTGCTGCAAGGTGCCAAGGAGGAGTACAGAAGCTGGGAGCAGCCCTGGTACGGCAACAACTATACGAGAAACGAAGTAAGCGGTATCAAGGCTTCTATTAGTTGCTTCATCCCTAATTCAGTCTTTTATAAATTAAGCGCATATTACGAAACCGGGATCACCACCCCATTTGAAAATAACAGTGTAAAATTGCTTCTTGGTGTCAAGATTCTGCAATTGCCATTAGCCTTCGTCTACACCAACGGCTATAATGGAGACCTGGCTCAATATGGCAAAAGGAATAACAGTATCAGCGCTACGGTATTGCTGTCTTCATTTGCAGCACCAATCATAAGGCAGTAACAACGGCCGACTACACAAGGCCTGCCGTTGACTAATAATTTCGCCATTCGCTCCAAAGACAGCCATTATAACGCAATAGAAAGCAATAATATGCGTTATTTGAAGAAGCAGAAAAACGCCCCATGGTTTTGATAGTGAAAAAGAAAATTATTACCCTTCTTGTATCGTACGCTTTTTTGACAACGGTGCCTATAATTGGCAAGGCACAGTCTGCAAACTTTGTACCAAAAACCGAAAAGGGGAATCCAACGGTCTTGCCAGGAGCCTCTGCAGCTAATACAGTTCAAACAACAGATCTGGCACCCAAATTGGTATCGCCGCCTCCAACATGTCGGTTGCCGGGAGCACCATATATACCAACCGCTAATGCCCCCGCACCTCGTCATTACAATAACCTGAGTAAGAACTCAGATATCAAGGACTATACTTCCAACGCAGTATACCGGTATCCAGACTGGAGAATTGCAAGTAAACAAGCAAGTGTGAAGCGAACTGAAACTATTTCATTGCCGGAAACAGACAACGTATTTTATTTAAATACAACACAATCGTGTATTTTAAAAAAATAGCTGATTTCATTTACAGTTATGAATGCATGGGCGGAGTACCTCAGGCAGTGAAAATTAATTGTCATCATTGGTACCGTTCCAAAAAATATAGTGTTTTTCTATTCGATCATGTGTCCATGAAAAAGAAAGTTATCACTCTGATTATCGGGTATGCCTTTTTGACTATGGCTCCCATAGTTGCCATAACACAGACAACACATTTTGTACCGAAAGTTGAAAAAAGTTTTGCATGTGGCTTACCTGGAGGGCCGATACAGCCTGCTCCAGTTTTCATACCATATCTCTGTGAGATTAGGGACCCAAATACAAACACATGCATTATCGACTACTATCCCGGGAGTTTACATCGGTATCCAGATTGGCGAGTTGAAAGTGAAAAAACAAGAATGAAGCAGTCAGAACCTTTTTACAGGCCTAGAGTGGAGGGGATATTTTATTTAAGGACAAGAAATGCTGATACACCCTGCATAGTAAAGTAGTATGCAACAGCCACCTTCTACTCTGTAAGCGCGTTTATTACGTTTTTTATTAAGTCTTTGTGCCTATTCCTGTATAAAATGTCTTTCAAGATAGCATTGACCAATTAACTCATTTCCTCATTTAAAAAATCGGCTGATAAATCGTAACTTTGCACCACTCAAACAAAACTTATGAAAGAAGTATATATCGTATCCGCGGTTCGTACACCGTTAGGCGCATGGGGCGGAGCACTTAAAGATTTTTCGGCTACAAAGCTGGGCTCAATAGCTATTAAGGGCGCACTGGAAAAAGCAGGCGTGAATGCCAGTGAAGTAAATGAAGTGCTGATGGGCAGTGTGCTGCAGGCCAACCTGGGCCAGGCGCCTGCACGGCAGGCTGCGCGCTATGCCGGTGTACCGGACAATGTACCATGCACTACAGTGAATAAAGTGTGCGCCAGTGGTATGAAGGCGGTGATGCAGGGTGCGCAGAGCATCATGCTGGGCGATAACGAGGTAGTGGTAGCGGGCGGTATGGAGAGCATGAGCAATGTGCCGTTTTACAGCGATAATATGCGCTGGGGCAATAAATATGGCAATGTGACGCTGATAGACGGGCTGGCAAAAGACGGCCTCACAGATGTGTATCATAACTATGCTATGGGCAATGCTGCTGACATGTGCGCCAAAGAATGTAACATAAGCCGTGAAGCGCAGGACGAATTTGCGATAGAAAGCTACAAGCGCGCGCAGGCTGCCGCAAATGCAGGCAAGTTTGACAACGAGATACTACCAATAGAGGTGCCGCAGAAGAAGGGCGACCCGGTGAAAATAAGCAAGGACGAAGACCCATGGAATGTGAAGTTTGACAAGATACCAACACTGAAAGGATCGTTCTCTAAAGAAGGTACTGCAACTGCGGCCAACAGCAGCCCAATGAACGATGGTGCGGCTGCACTGGTGCTGATGAGCAAGGAGAAAGCAGAAGCACTGGGTATAAAACCACTGGCGAAAATAATAGGCTATGCCGATGCCGAGCAGGCACCAGAATGGTTTACCACCAGCCCGTCTATAGCGGTACCGAAGGCTGTAGCCAAGGCAGGGCTGAAGATGGAAGACATTCAGTTCTTTGAACTGAATGAGGCATTCAGCACTGTAGGTATAGTGAATATGCAGAAGATGGGACTGAAGCCAGAGCAGGTAAATGTGAACGGCGGTGCAGTGGCGCTGGGCCATCCGCTGGGTTGCAGCGGTGCGCGCATACTCACCACGCTCATCAATGTGCTGCAGCAGAACAACGCTAAGTATGGCGCGGCTGGCATCTGCAATGGTGGCGGCGGCGCAAGTGCAGTGGTGATAGAAAGAATGTAAACTGAAAAACGGTTGATAGTTGATAGTGAATAGCAGGGGTGGAAACACTTTCCGTTATTCACTATTCTTTTTTCATTAAAACCTACCATGAAAAGAGAAGAACATCCCGGAACAACCACGTAAAGTAAAACGGTGTTTGTATATTGCTGCCCGATATGAACCTGCCGGATAAAATAAAGGCATTGATCTACAAACCGCAAGCAATACTTGTGGTGTACATAGTATCAGCTATTATAGCCGCAGTGCAGCTATACTCTATGGGCAGGCATCCGTTTACTTTTCCTAAAGACCCATACCCGGATGATATCATGAATCACCTGGAGAAGATGAACCAGTTCTACGGCAAAATGCTGACAGAGTACAACAACTATCTCATCTTCAAATACTCCTACTTTCACCTGTTGGACGGCAGTAACCTTTACGGATTATACCCCTCCTGCCATTGGGACTACTTTAAATACAGTCCCACTTTTGCGCTGCTGATGGCGCCTATGGCCTATCTGCCCGATGTGGTAGGACTGAGTATCTGGAACATACTGAACGCGATAACCGTGTACTTCGGTATACGTATGCTGCCCTTTGTGACGCGAACGCAATGCGTGCTGTTGTGGTTCGTCAGCTTTGAGTTGCTTACTTGTCTACAGAATGCGCAGAGCAACGGACTAATGTGCGGACTGATGATAGCTGCATACGGCTGCATGCACAATGGCAAGGCAATGTGGGCTACGCTATGGCTGGTGCTGGCCACTTACATAAAGGTATATGGGGCTATAGGTTTCTGCCTGTTCCTCTTCTACCCCGGCAAGGTGCGGTTTATAGCCTATGCCCTGCTGTGGACCATAGTATTAGGCGCGTTGCCGCTGGTGGTCACGCCGTTTCATACCCTGGTATGGCAATACCATAACTGGAAAGACCTGCTGGTGGCCGATGCTACCGCGGCAGTGGGGCTGTCGGTAGCGGGTGTACTCAGTACATGGTTCGGGATAGTGGGTGGCAAGGCGGTGGTGACGGTAGTGGGGCTGCTGCTGTTCCTGGTGCCCTTTGTGCGGGTGAAACAGTATGGTAATGAGTTGTTCCGCCTGCTGATGCTGGCCGGTATGCTGATATGGGTGATCATCTTCAACCACAAGGCGGAATCGTCCACCTATATCATAGCGGTAGCGGGTGTGGGTATTTGGTATTTCGCAATGCCGGAGGCGAAGTGGCGCACTGCCCTGCTGTGGTTTGTATTTTTGTTCACCTGCCTGTCTACTACCGATATTTTCCCGCCGTTCGTGAAGCAGCACCTGATCTATCCGTACAAGTTCAAGGCTTTTCCTTGCATAGTTGTGTGGTGTGTGGTATTCGCCGACCTGATGCGGGTGAAGAATGGCGCTGACAGCCGCAATATAGCTGGCACTACCTGATAAAGAGCGCTTTTCTTCCATATATATCAGAAAGAAATAGCGGAGTATTAAGAAAAAGAGAAAAAATTACCGATATTAGCTGAAATTTTCAAAAAAGACCGCTGTTCAAGCACTTTGTAATTTATGAAACATAGTATACTCAGATTAGTTGCACTATTTGTACTGTTGGCATTCTTAAGCAGTTGCGGACAAGGCCGTTGGAGACGCTATCACTATCGCGAGAACTATGTACACAAGCATCGCTACCGCCCGTGGCACAGGCACCATCACAGAGACTGGTAGGCCGATGAGGTTCCCCTCTTTCTTATTGTAGTAATGTAGTTAGCAGGATATTGCTATGAAGTTGACGTGGTTTTCTTTACACTCCACTGACAATATTAGTATCTATATCAGGTTGCCTGTGTAATGGTTGTATTAATTTTGTTTCCTTAATATTTCATACACACGCTATGCATAAAATATTTACACTGTTTTTATTACTGCCTTGCCTGTTGGCAAAGTCGCAAGAGGCAAAGAACCTCGCCTATCCCGATGAGCATCATTTTAAGAACCTGCGCCAACTGACCACGGGCGGTGATAATGCCGAGGCCTACTTCGGGTTTGATAACGAGCACATCACTTTCCAGCGTACTAATCCGGCTGAAGGTCTGCATTGCGACCAGATATTTTATGGCAGTATACCGCGGTCGGCAAAGGAGCCGTTTAAATATACGCGTGTAAGCACAGGTAAGGGCCGCACCACCTGCGCATACCTGATGCCCGACCATAAACACTTCCTGTACGCATCTACACACCTGGCCATGGATACCTGTCCGCCCGTACCAGACAGGACCAAGATAAAAAAGTATGTATGGCCTGTGTATGATAGCTACGACATTTTTGTAGCCGACCTGAAGGGAAACATCACCAAGCGACTGACAAATACTCCGGGCTATGATGCCGAAGGGACTATATCGCCCAAGGGAGACAAGATCGTATTCACGAGTATGCGCAATGGGGATATAGATATCTACACTATGGACCTGGATGGCAGCAACGTAAGGCAGATAACCAATACACTGGGTTATGATGGTGGCGCCTGCTTCTCGCCCGATGGGAAGAAGATCATCTGGCGGGCATCGAGGCCTTCTACACCTGAAGAAGTAAAAGACTATAAAGACCTGCTGGCACAGGGACTGGTGATGCCCACCCACATGGAACTGTTCATAGCTAATGCCGATGGCAGCGACGCACACCAAATAACCCACCTGGGCAAGGCCAACTGGGCGCCGGCCTTCACCCCCAATGGCAAAAAGATAGTGTTCGCATCAGACTATGAGTATGAGCGTGGCTTCCCGTTCAATCTCTACCTGGTAAACCTCGACGGTACCGGGCTGGAACGTATATCGCACGATGGCAGCTTCGATGCATTTCCTATGTTCTCACCAGACGGCAAGAAATTCATCTTCAGCTCTAACCGCAATAATGGAGGCGGCCACGATACCAATGTGTTTGTGTGTGACTGGGTGGACTAAATAATTCGGCAATTCGACCATGTGATTAATGTGAAAATTAACAATTGACTTAAAAAGCGTAGTTTGGGATTTGAAAGTCTGTGATCAGAACTTTACTTTTGAATTTGATGATGTTTCGTAATTTTTTATTAGTAGGCGCAGGTGGGGCTGCAGGCAGTATGGCGCGCTATGGCGTCAGCTTTATCATGAGCAAATTCCTGCTCCATCCGTATCAGTTTGTAAGTACACTTACCATTAATGTTGTTGGCTCTCTCATTATAGGCATATTGTTTGGCCTTTCGGCCCGTAATCAGTGGCTTGAACAGGGCGGCTACCTGTTACTCGCATCCGGGTTTTGCGGTGGTTTTACCACTTTTTCCACTTTTGCCCTTGAAAACATTAACCTCATGCAAAAAGGCCAATCTGTTATGGCGTTTGTCTACATGGGGTTCAGCCTCGTAATAGGCTTATTGCTATGCAGAGCAGGTATATGGCTTGCAGGCTAAAAAACCGCTGTCTTTTCTTCTTTCTTTTTGCTTTATCGTGGGTAGTTTGGTAATTTTGCGGCGCAACGTAACCAATAACATAATGATAGATATAAAAGTACCCTCGGTCGGTGAGTCGATAAGCGAAGTATCTTTAGTGAAATGGCTGAAGAAAGAGGGCGATTATGTAAACCGGGACGAGATACTATGTGAACTGGAATCTGAGAAAGCGACCTTTGAACTGAATGCAGAACAGGCAGGTATATTGCATATAGTAGCACAGGAAGGCGCTACATTGAATATTGGTGACCTTGCCTGCAAAATAGACGAAACAGCAGCAAAGCCTGAGGGTGCAGCTGCTCCGGCTCCCAAACAGGAAGCGCCAAAGAAAGAAGCAGCACCTGCTGCGCCCGTAAAAGAAGCCGCGCCAACTGATGTAAAAGCAACACCGGTAGCACAGGCCATCATGAGCGATAAACAAGTGAAGCCAACTGAAGTAAAGGGCAGCGGATCACTTGGCCGTATACTCAAGCACGATGTACTGGACGCAATATCGCATCCGGGCCGCAAAGGCGGCGATGCCGCATACACCCGCGAAGAGCGCAGGGAGAAAATGAGCAACCTGCGCAAGACCGTATCTCGCCGGCTGGTAGAGGCTAAGAACAGCACTGCCATGCTCACCACCTTTAACGAAGTGGACATGACGCGTATCATGGATATACGCAAGCAATACAAGGATACATTCAAGGAATCGCATGGCGTGAATCTTGGGTTTATGTCGTTCTTTGCAAAGGCATGCTGTACTGCGCTCCAGGAGTGGCCGGCAGTAAACGCCTACATAGACGGAGACAACCTGGTATACCACGACTACTGCGATATTTCTATTGCGGTATCTGCACCAAAAGGACTGGTAGTACCAGTGATACGCAATGCCGAAAGCATGAGTATGGCGGAGATAGAGCAGAGAGTGATGGAACTGGCTAAGAAAGCACGTGATAATAAATTAAGCCCCGATGAAATGGCGGGCGGTACATTCACCATTACAAATGGCGGCGTATTTGGATCGCTGATGTCTACGCCTATCATCAATATTCCGCAGTCTGCTATACTGGGCATGCACAAGATACAAGACCGGCCAATGGCTATCAATGGCAAGGTAGAGATACGCCCGATGATGTACCTGGCTGTAAGCTACGACCACCGCATTATAGATGGCCGTGAGTCGGTAGGCTTCCTGGTAAGAGTAAAGGAATTGCTGGAAAATCCTGAACTGTTACTTTTCGGAAAAGACCCGGTGAAGACATTACTGGAACTGTAAAGATCCATTTAAGAAATATACAAAATTAGCAGAAACATATGGGCGCCTGGGGAACTTCGATAAGCTCAAACGATACTTATCAGGATGTTTACAGAGATTTTTTTGATCTGTATAATAGCGGAATGGAAGTAAAGGACATTTCGGCAAAATTGATTTCTAAAAACCAAGACACAATTGAGGACCCTGATGATTGCAATAATTTTTGGTTTGCCCTTATAAAATCTCAGTGGGAGTGCAAACAAATTGACCAAGTTGTTTTAACGAAAGTTAAGCTGATAATTGAAACAGAAGCGGATATTGAAGTATGGCGGGCGTTAAGTGCCGACGAAAACGACATTCGCAAAAGAAAAATTGCACTTGCTAAATTTTTAGAACAGTTAAATTCACAAAGGCCGAAAGCAAAAGCAAGAAAAAAGAAAATAATCCGTAATCCTTTTTTTGACAAAGGTGACTGCTTGGTTTTTAAATTTCCTAATGGCAGTTATGGGGGAGTTATCGTACTCGAAGCTATATACAATACTGAGTATCCCTATGTACTTCTTGCAACCACAAGGATAAACCAATTCAATAAACCGACAAAACAAGATTTTATTTCTTCTGAAGTGTTGGTGCTAAATTTCAAAAACTGGAACAACAAATTGGATATTTGCTGGATGATCTTTAGAAAAAAAGAAACGACAGTCTTTCTTGAAAAAGTAGATAGCATTGAAATATCACAAGAATATTGTAGCAAAATGTATGACTATAGCTTTTCCCCTTCATTCGATCTTTCACATGTTGCAATGATCAACAATCAATTTCAACATGAAATGGAATCAAAACAGCTCCCAACAAAAAGACTTACCGTAACTGAGCTTTTATAGGAAAATATTTCTCTGATTTTTGAAAAGCTTTGGGAATATGGCTGACAAAGCTATTAGATCAGATATTTTTACCGCCTGTAACATGATTTCTTATAGTATCCCGCAGAAATCCTTTTAAGCTAAGGTCCTCATCAAGTTCTGGCCAGTGTATGCCTACACCATTTCCAATAAGCTCATACTTTGCAAGCGTCTCTTTCGTGGTATTCCGCAGCCATGGATAATTGGACAGCTTTTCCTGCAACACACTTCCTTTATTGAGAATGATGAGTAACATATCCATATCAGGGTGCGCATCAACTTCTTTGATCCGTATATCTTCTTCGTATATAAGCTGCTCCAAAGAATCGTAATTATTAACTAAAGTGTCCATGCCACTACTATTTGTTTGGTTTCAGCATTTTCATTTCTTTTCTGAATTCATCAGCAGACATGGTTTCTTCATCTTTTGCAGCCCTCATTAGCTGCAACATCAGAAAATCATCAACATCCTCATTCTCGATAATGGAGATCAGTTTTATTACATCATCTGCAGACCAGTTGCCGCGTTGCTTTTTTGCAGAAAAAGTTGCAGGCGTAAGCGCCATCTTTTTACTGATATAATCATTCTTGTACCCGCTTATATCAATAAGCTCGGGCAAAAACTGAAGCAATGTCTTGTAATTATTTACGATCTCGGATAACATACTTGGTGTAAATAAAATTATCGAAATTACAGTAAACAAAAAAACATTTCTAGTGTGTTGGCGTCTGCTTCGAAGTGCCGGCTCTTTTCGCTTTCCGGGTATGATAAACATGATGGCCACCTTTAATAAGAAATGCCACAACAACCAATACTGCCAATATAGTCCAGATACCCATAAGAATGATTTTTGCTTAATAGTATAATAACCGCGCCAAGTATCATTTGACTCACAAAAAAATGGCCTAATGGTCACCCATTAAGCCATTCTATACAGTTAATTACGCCTGATTATGCTTCCAGCTTCTTCTTCAGACCCTCATTGAGTGCATCCAGAAACTCTTCGGTATACAGGTAATGCTCGCCGTGGTTTACTTTATTACCATGTACACATACCGCCAGGTCCTTTGTCATTTTTCCGCTCTGTACTGTTTCAATACAAACTTCTTCCAGCGCAGTTGCAAATTTGATCAGTTCCTGGTTGTTATCCAGTTTGCCGCGGAACTCCAGTCCCCTTGTCCATGCAAAGATGGATGCTATAGGGTTGGTAGATGTAGGATTGCCTTTCTGGTACTCGCGATAGTGGCGGGTTACTGTACCATGTGCCGCCTCTGCTTCCATGGTCTTGCCATCAGGCGTCACGAGCACTGATGTCATAAGGCCCAGGGAGCCGAAGCCCTGCGCTACTGTATCGCTCTGTACGTCGCCGTCATAGTTCTTACAAGCCCATACGAAGTTACCATGCCATTTAAGGGCACTGGCCACCATATCGTCAATGAGGCGGTGCTCATATTCTATACCGGCCTTATCAAATTCAGCCTTGAATTCGTTCTGGTAAATGTCTTCGAAAATATCTTTGAAACGCCCATCGTATTTTTTAAGGATGGTGTTCTTGGTGCTCAGGTACAACGGCCATTTTTTAGACAGCGCCATATTGAAACAGGCACGCGCAAACCCCATAATGGACTCATCTGTGTTGTACATAGCCAGTGCTACCCCATCGCCTTTGAAGTTGTATACTTCATGCTCTATCGTCTTGCCGTCCTCGCCTTCAAACTTAATCGTTAACTTACCTTTTCCTTTTACCACAAAATCCGTGGCCCTGTACTGGTCGCCAAACGCGTGGCGGCCTATGCAGATAGGCGCTGTCCAGTTAGGTACCAGGCGTGGTATATTGTTCATCACTATAGGCTCACGAAACACAGTACCATCCAGTATATTACGGATCGTGCCGTTCGGGCTCTTCCACATTTGTTTCAGGTTGAACTCTTTTACACGTGCTTCATCGGGTGTGATGGTGGCGCACTTAATGCCTACACCATATTGCCTGATCGCATTTGCCGAATCTATAGTTACCTGGTCGTTGGTGGCATCGCGGTGCTCCACGCCAAGGTCGTAGTATTTAATGTCAATATCGAGATATGGGAGTATCAGTTTTTCCTTGATGTACTTCCAGATGATCCGGGTCATTTCATCACCGTCAAGTTCTACTACGGGGTTTGCTACTTTAATTTTCGCCATTGTGTGTTTTTGTATGTTTAGTGTATAATTAATTGTCTGAACTCGAATTTATGGAATTAAAGGAATTATTCGAATTTTCCGCTTTTATTTATAAAAAATTAGAGTTGATCTCTGGCTTGTATTTCTTATTAGTAAGCCGTTTAAAAGTAAGGCTTTTACTGCCAAAGTTTATTAGCAAACCTGTTTTCATGTTGTACGCTTCAAGATAGTTAGTAGCTTGCGCAAGATGAACATCTTCAAGCAAGATTACTGCTTTTAATTCTACCATTATTTCCTCCTCTACAAAAAAATCGACCCTTCTGGTTCCTACATGCTGCCCACGATAGAAAATAGCGAATTCCCTCTCCCTTTTAAATTCCAGACCTTCATACGCCATTTCAATTTCTAAAGACCTTTGATAAATCACTTCCTGGAAACCATTACCTAAAGCAGAATGCACCTTCATGGCACAACCAATAATTTTGCCGGTACAATCTTTAAAATCTTCAGGTGAGCGTTTTTCTTCCATTAGCGCTAAAGAATTCTATTTTACGAGAAAATTCCATCAATTCCCTTAATTCCAAAAATTCCAGTTCAGACAAAAATAAGCCCGTCCAAATGTAATGAGTTTGGGCGATTTATGAAAAGCAAAGGAAAAGATAGTTGCTATTGCATTACGCATTTGATAAAAGAATTTCAATTTGCCGGATAAGGTCTTTTGCGGGCGGCAGATAGGTTGCAATCTCATTTTTATCAAACACTATAAAATCATCATAGTCTCCGGTATGTCTTAAATCAAAAATGATCGTCTAAAAATCACCTGCATCACCCGTTATAATGCCTGTCTTAATGAAATGCAATCCAAACATTTGCTTAACGCCTGCATGCGATTTTGCAAAAATATCGTGTTGAAATAACAAGGCGTTGACTGCGTAAAAGCAGGCGTAATAAAGCCGGTTGATCGCTGTATTCAGCAAATTATTTTCAAGGAGAAATTCTGTTTCGAGCAAAGTTTCGTTAGCACGGGTTATTCTATACTTTACAAACTCTGCTTTATTCGGCGTATTCATAGAACAAGTCCCTCCTTCATTACGTTTTTATAAAAAGGAGTTATGCAATGGGCGTCCCAAGTTTTTTTAGACAGAAACATGGTGCTAATAATAATGCCAGTCTCTAACTCTATATGATAGATAGGAGATACAATATTTTTCTTTTCCTGGTACGTGATTTTCTCCTCATTTGTCAGTACCAGGATATCAATATCGGAATCTTCGCGATAATCTCCACGGGCATAGGACCCATATAAGATGAGCGTGGCTCCCGGAGCAGTAGCCTTTACCGAATCCTTTATTCTTTTTAATATTTTATCCTTATCCGCCACATTGCAAATTTACAACTTTCATTTGAATATAATAAATGAATATGCCTGATGCGCTTAATTAACAACTAATACCTTTGCCGCGTGTTTACCGATATAGTATACTGGTTGTTCCTGCTTGCCATTGCAGCGCAATGCGGATATGCGTTATATTTCTTCAGACGTATATTTTTCATGCCTGCCGCTAAACAACTGCCTGTAACAGAAAGACAGCCGGTAAGCATCATCATCTGCGCTAAGAATGAGGCCCGTAACCTGCAAAAAAACCTCCCTGCTATCTTGTCTCAGCAATACCATAATGCGGCTGGCAAGCCAATGTTTGAGGTTATTGTAGTGAATGATAATTCTACAGACAACACGGCCAGCATCATGCAGGAAATGGAACGGCAGTATGATAATTTGTGGGACGTTTTGATTACTGATACTGTTGAGCGTGATCTCCAGGGAAAGAAATTCGCATTGAGTTACGGGGTTGTGTATGCAAAGAATGATTGGTTATTACTGACCGATGCCGATTGTGCGCCAACAAGCGACCACTGGCTGGAACAGATGGTAACGCCACTTGCGGCAGGAAAAGAGATAGTGGCAGGATACGGCGGATATAATAAAACATGGGGATTGCTGAATGCTTTTATCCGCTGGGAGACCTTGCACACATTTTTGCAATACAGCACCTACTCACTCGCGGGCAAGCCATACATGGCCGTGGGCCGCAATCTTGCCTGCACAAAAAATATTTTGTTACGCGCTCAAAAAAGCGATGTGTGGAATGCGCTCCCGTCAGGCGATGATGACCTCCTGGTAAGCATTGCGGGGAATGCCACAAACACCGCCGTTGTCTGTCACCCTTCTTCATTCACCTATTCGGATGCAAAGGCAACGTGGGCAGAATGGATAGCACAGAAACAACGGCACATGTCCACCGGAAAATACTATAGTAGCGATCTGAAAATGCTGCTTGCTGATTATGCAGGTTCACATGCTGTTGTATGGATCGGCTTTTTCATTTTGCTGTCATACGCTAAATGGAAAATTGTGGCGGCACTATTTATTGCCCGCTGTATCATCTACTGGATACTATGGATAGTCACAGCAGTCCGGCTCAGGGAAAAGAATCTGATTTATTTTTTCCCATTCTTCGATATAGGCTGGATGGTATATAACTTTGCCTTCCTGCCATATATAACCTGGAAAAACAAACAACAGTGGACATAGTACTCAAATACTTCAGTGATTTTACCGAGGAGCAACTTACACAGTTCAGGCTGCTGGAAGGGTTGTATAAAGAATGGAATGAAAAAATAAACGTCATCTCCCGTAAGGACATTGATTCTTTGTACGAGAAACACGTGCTGCACTCACTGGCTATAGCCGCCTTATGCAATTTTGATGATGGCGCCCAGGTGATAGACATAGGCACGGGCGGCGGGTTCCCGGGTATACCCCTGGCCATATTCTTCCCGAAAGTGGACTTCCTGCTTACAGATGGCATAGGCAAGAAAATAAAAGTGGTACAGGAAGTGGCAGATGCGATAGGGTTAAAGAATGTGACAGCGGTACATGGCCGTGCAGAAGAACAAAAAGGCCGTAAGTTCGACTTTGCGGTATCACGCGCAGTAGCGCCGCTTGGCGACCTGTGGCGATGGATAAACCCACTGTTGCGTGTGGGGCAAAAAAGCGATGAATTCCCCAATGGTCTTATATGCCTGAAAGGCGGCGACCTGAACAATGAGATCAACGAGTCGGGACTAAAAAAAATAGTGCAGGCGTGGAAGGTACATGATGTGTTCCCGGAGCCTGCTTTTGAAGAAAAGTTTGTGATATATGTGCCAAAACTGATCTAAACCTGACAATTATCTGATATATTTGGTGCTCACACTCAAACGGACACACAATGAAAAAGATAGCACTTATGTTCCTGCTTGCAGGAACGCTCACCAACGCCATAGCACAGGAAGCAGCTAAAGAGCCAGAACAGAACGAAGTGTGCGACCATGTTATTGGCGTGCAGATCAACGGGCTGATCAAGCAGTTGGTCAATTCCTCTGCATCATCAGCCTCAAACCCATACCTGCTTACCTATGATATGCGATCTAAAAAAACAGGCTGGGGTTTCAGGGCAGGCATAGGGTATAACTCCATCTCGAATGTAACTCCGAGTACTTACGGACAGAACAAAGTAGATAATACAGACATGAGTTTGCGCGTAGGCGTAGAAAGAGGCTTTAAGCTCAGTAAAAGATGTTCAGCAGCGGTTGGCATTGATCTGCTGTTCAATCATAACGATGACTTTACATCTAGTGAAGAAAACGACCCGTACACAAATACGTTCAGCAGCTCCTCTAACAAAAGTATGATCACTACTGTTGGGGGCGGACCATTCGGTCAGCTGAGTTACCACATCAACAGAAGGATACTTGTGGGAACAGAAGCCAGTTTTTACTACAAGACCGGACAGAAGGATCAGACCATAGACAATCTACAACCGGGGTATGGGCCGCCTACAGAATCAAAGGTATCCACCACTGTTACTGGCGGCAGTTTCTACATGCCGGTAGTATTTTATCTGTCTGTAAGCTTCTAACAAATGTCTTTTTTGCGCTTTCAATAATAGTTACTGAAACAATTCTTAATTTAGCGCCCTGATTCCAAATAGAGTTAAATAATTATATGGGTAGGATATTTGAAGTACGTAAGTCATCTATGTTCGCGCGGTACGACCGCATGGCAAAACAATTCAGCCGGGTAGGTAAAGAAATAGCGATAGCTGTAAAGAAAGGTGGCCCTGAGCCGGATACTAATCCTATGCTGCGCAGGGTAATGCAGAATGCCAAGTCATTCAATATGCCGAAGGACCGCATTGAAGCGGCCATCAAGAATGCGATGGGCAAGGACCAGAGCAACTATGATGAAGTACTTTATGAAGGATATGCGCCTTATGGTATTGCATTGCTGGTAGTGACTGCAACAGACAATACCACTCGTACGGTTGCCAATGTACGCTCTCACTTCAATAAAGGCGGTGGCACACCCGGTAACAGCGGATCTGTAAGTTTCTTGTTTAAACACCTGGGTATGTTCAAGCTGAAACCGGAAGGATTGAACATGGACGACCTGGAACTGGAACTCATAGACTACGGACTGGAAGAAGTAGGGGAAGATGCAGAGGGCAATATCATTATCAGGTGCGGCTTTACGGACTTTGGTAACATGCAGAAAGCATTGGAAGAAAAGAAGATCACCATCATCTCTTCTGAACTGGAATGGATACCGGCCAGCACACTGGAAATAAGCGAAGAACAGTCAGAAGAGGTCTTCAAGCTGATAGAAAGGCTGGAAGGCGATGATGATGTGCAGCACGTGTTTCATAATATGGCATAGCCAGGCGAGTTACTCAATAAATTTGAGGAGTTCCTTTATTTCATTGTCTGAAATATTGGACTTGTCTGACTTATCAAAGATGGAAAGAAGGAACACTGTGCTCCCGGTTACAAATACGTGAGTAATTACTCTGGCACCACCTGATTTTCCTTTGCCTTTGGAAGCAATTGACAGACGAATTTTATAGCAGCCATTTCCGAGGGACGTACCCAATGCAGGGTTTGATGAAAGCGATTCTCCTAACTCAGCTAATTCTTGTTGCAGCGAAGGATATTTTTTGATCAGTCGTTTTGCCTCAATACGGAAATTAGCGATGGTGGCTATTTTATAGCTCATTCAAGAAATCTTTTAAAAGAACCGCTTTTTTTTTGCCTGTTTTTATCGCTTTAACTTCACTAACAGCTTCACGAATGCCTTCAATGATTTGCTCTTTTCCCGGTTCTTTATCAGTACCTACTTCCTTTACAAAATCCAGGCTTTTAATCAGTTCTTTGAAGAATTGATACTTTTTATCCGGTATTTCTAATGTCAGCGTCTTCATAACTATTTGTAGATATTAATGTAAAAATACGCATTCTTAATATTTTTTCAGCGTTTCCCGTTGACAAAAATCTCAGTGAATTCCTCGAAAATGCCTGATACTCTACCTGAATAGCTATTTTTGTAAAAACTAAGCTGCAATGCCCTCCAAACAGTCTTTACCATTATTAATTGGCCGGAAGCCTGTGCTGGAAGCATTACAGCAAGGTACCACAATTGAAAAAATATTTCTGCTGCGTACCGCTAACGGCAGCGACATAACCACTATAAAACAACTCGCCAAAGAACAAAACATACCCATAAGCCAGGTACCTGTGGAGAAGCTGGACTACATGACCAAGGTACAGCACCAGGGCATAGTAGCCTGGACATCCCTATTGCAATACATAGACCTGCAGGCGGGCATATCGTATGTGGTGGAAAAAGGCGAGACCCCTTTATTCCTGCTGCTGGATGGCATAACTGATGTACGCAATGTGGGCGCTATAGCGCGCAGTGCCTTGTGCTGCGGGGCACAGGGCATCATACTGCCTACCTCGCATTCCGCATCGCTTACAGAAGAAGCTATCAAAACATCAGCGGGCGCGCTGCGTAAAATATTACTCTGCCGCACACCATCTGTGCAGCAGGCAATGGATACACTGCGCCTGAACGGCATACAGATACTGGGCACACAAATGAAAGGCAGTGTTCCGGTCTATGAAAGCAACCTCACTATCCCATCAGCTATCGTAATGGGAGCGGAAGATACCGGCATCAGCAAGGACGTACTGAAACGTGCCGACCAACTGATACGAATTCCGATGGCCGCCCAGTTCGACTCGCTCAACGTATCTGTAGCTGCTGGCATGATACTTTATGAAGCGCTGAGGCAACGCCTCGCCGATAAATAGCTTAACTTCGTTACCACTAAATACATACTCTATGTTGTTTAAAGGGAAGACCGCTTTTATCACCGGCGCCAGCAGAGGCATAGGCGAGGCCATAGCCATCAGGCTGGCCAAAGAAGGTGCGAATGTTGTGATTGTTGCCAAATCAATTAAAGAAGATCCGCGCCTGGGTGGCACCATACATACGGCAGCACAAAAAGTAAACGAAGCCGGAGGTAAGGGCCTGGCAGTGCAGTGCGACATACGCGACGAAGAGCAGATAATCAACGCCGTGCAGCAGGCTATTACGGTGTTCGGCGGCATAGACATTCTTATCAACAATGCATCGGCCATATCACTGACCAATACAGAGCAAACAGAGACCAAGCGCTTCGACCTGATACACGACATTAATGTGCGTGGTACCTACTTGGTAACAAAACACTGCCTGCCGTTTTTGAAGAAATCTTCAAACCCGCATATACTTACTTTATCGCCCCCGGTAGATATAGACCCTAAATGGTTAGCGCCAAGTGTTGGTTATACCATCAGCAAGTTCAACATGAGCATGATGACACTGGGATGGGCGCAGGAATTTAAGCAATATGGCGTAGCCGTTAATTCGCTATGGCCCATGACCACCATTGCCACTTCTGCCGTAAAGAACATCCTTGGCGGCGATATACTCGTGAACATGAGTCGCAAACCCGATATACTTGCCGACTGCGCTTATTATATTTTACAAAAACCATCAAAAGACTGCACCGGCAATTTATTCATAGATGAGGCTGTATTAAAAAACGAAGGGATCACAGATCTCGGTCATTATGCTGTTAATCCCGGTGGGCGGCTGCAGAAAGACCTATACGTAAATTAGCATTAAATAATTATCTATTTTTTCAGGTAGTATATATCGTTTCTTAATGATCGGTGAACATAAATAACAAGTTTGTACAGAGTATCGGTACATAAAAACATTGTTTTAACACTTATCCTCCCGTCATTGTTACATTATTTCTGAATGTTGCTTAAATTTGCACGATGTTAACAGGGAAAGAACTTATTCTGGCAACCAAACCGTTTGCAAAAGAAGTGCGCTGGAAAAGTTGGTATTATACGATTACCACACTTTTTTTGCTCATAGGCTCTCTGCTGGGTAGTACTTATTTTGAAAATATTTTTCTCCGGCTACTTTGCAGCTTCTTCTCGGCAATGCTGTTGTCTCGCTTTTTTATCATTTTTCATGATTATCAGCACCATACCATTCTGCGCAAGTCACCGGTTGCCAATGTGATATTTACGATATTCGGTATATACATGATAACCCCTCCAAATATATGGAAGCGTTCTCATGACCATCACCACAACCACAACGCTAAATTATTCAGCGCCAGCATTGGCTCTTTTCCCATCATGACCAGGCAGAAGTTTATGGAAGCTGACAAGAAAGAACGCTTCACCTACCTGGCTATCAGGCATCCGTTAAATATGTTCTTTGCCTACTTTACTACGTTTACTTTTGGCATGTGCGTGCAGTCGTTCATCAGCAGCCCGCGCCGGCACTGGGATTCCCTGGCAGTATTGATCCTTCACTATTCCTTTGGTGTATTTCTCTTTATTCATTTTGGCTGGCTTACATTCCTGCTTACTTTCTTCGTACCGTTCTTCTTGTCGCAGATGATGGGTTCTTACCTGTTCTACGCGCAGCACAATTTTCCGGGCGTCAGCTTCAAAAAGAACGCAGAATGGAGTTATACAGAGGCTGCACTTGAATCATCGAGCTTCATGGAGCTCAACCCGTTCATGCAATGGGTTACCGCCAACATCGGGTTTCACCACATTCATCATCTTAATTCCAAGATACCTTTCTATCGCTTACCAGAGGCTATGGCAGCCATTCCTGAATTGCAGCAGGCCAAGACAACCACCCTCATGCCATCTGATATAGCGGCATGCCTGCGCCTGAAGGTTTGGGATGCCGATGAGAACAAGATGATCGGCTTTGGCGAAATGGGCATGTAACATCATCAGTGGTTAATTTATGTTAAGTTACTACCATTGAAGGCTAATGCTGCTTAATATTGTGCAGATCATTTTTCATGCGCGCATACTGTTTACCCATTCTCTTATTGTGTCTCTTCTTTACCTCTGCGACAGTTGCGCAGCAGGTGGTCAATGGCACTATCACCAGCGCTAAAGGCAGCCCTATACCATTTGCCTATGCTATGCTGCGGCAGTTGCCAGATAGCGGCATTATACGCACCACCGTTGCCGACAGCGAGGGCAACTACAGGATAGAAGCGCCTAAGCAGAAGCAACTACTCATCACCATCGCTGCCACAGGATATATATCCGTATCAAAAAACATCGACCCTATCCTGCCCAGCCAGCAAATAGATATATCATTGGCGCAAGACAATACTTTGAATGAGGTAACGGTAAGTTCGAAAAAGCCACTCATAGAGCATAAGATAGACCGTGTGATATTCAATGTGGAGAACAGCATTACCGCTATTGGCGGCGATGCCCTGGATGCAATAGGCAAAGCGCCCGGAGTGCACGTGAATGGCACTGAAGGCATTTCCCTTGCCGGCAAAAGCACTGTGAGCCTGATGATAGATGACAAGTTAATGGAACTGGGTGGTGAAGAACTGGCAGAAGTGTTGCATTCCATACCATCTGAAAACATAGCCCGCATAGAGGTCATCACCGCTCCGCCCGCAAAATATGATGCGGCCGGCAACTCAGGCATGATCAATATTGTAACAAAGAAAAGAAAGCAGCAGGGGCTTAATGGAAGTGTCACAGGTAACCTGGCACAAAACTCTTTGACGTCAGCCAGAGGGGCAGGCGCATTCAATTACAGGAAAGATAAACTGAACATCTATGGCAACACGAGCTTTGGCGACAATTATTCAAAACCCATTGAGCGGCAAACGGCATTTTATCCGGATGAGCAATGGAACCAGGTAAACCATGTCGACAACCTAAACAATTATCACTACAGCCAGCTAGGTGCAGACTATGACATTAATCCCCGTTCAGTTATCGGCATACTATATACTTATGCCGGCAGCACACCTAAAATGATAGAACATATCAATGGCACGTGGGCCGGGGCAGGCAATAGTATTGACTCCTTCGTTAACACCTCCGCGCATGACGCAAACTTCGGCGAGCGGAACGTTGTAAACCTGAATTACGTTTGGAAGATAGACTCTACAGGCAAGAAGCTAAGCACCGATGGTGATTTCTTTACCCGCACCGGACGCATGGTAAGAGATTTCACGACCAATGACCTGCTGACTGATGGTACTCCAACCGGTATTAACAGCACAGACAGATCCACCGGGGAACAGGTCTTATACATTGGCTCTGTAAAGGCCGACATGGAGTTGCCCACCCCATTCGCGAAAATATCTTTTGGTGCCAAAGCATCATGGATCCATGTGGTCAGCGACAACGTTTTTCAATACCTCGACACCGGAGCCTACATTACTGACCCGACAAAAACCAACAAATTCGATTACCACGAAAACACGCAGGCATTGTACCTAAGTGTGCAGAAGAAACTGAGTAAGCAATGGGACGCACAGGCCGGGCTGCGGGGCGAGTATACACAAACACAGGCTAACTCCATAACGATTGCCCAGGTCAATAACACGCAATATTTTAAGCTATTCCCTACTGCTTATCTACAGTACACGCCAAACGAGAATAACGTTTTCAATCTCAATTACAACCGGCGCATAGACCGGCCAAACATGTTACAGATCAACCCCTTTCGCAGATACCTCACGCCTAGCTCATATGAAGAAGGTAACCCCTTTCTGCAACCATCATATACCTCAAACCTTGAATTCAGCTACACCTTAAAATCAAACTACACCTTTACCACTTATGTGCAGCATACCACGCAGGCAGCCAGCCAGATACTGGATGTGGATACGGTGAATAAAGGGCTCTACTACAGGTATGCCAACATTGGCACATCAACAAACTATGGCATCACCGCCAGCGCTGTTATATCTCCCGCAAAATGGTGGGAAAGCAACACCCAGTTCTATGGATTTCATGCACATGTAGTTGCCAATTACTACAACACTGCGGTCTATACCCAATACGACCAGGATGGCTTCGTAATAGAAAACGACAATACCTTTACCCTCAACAAACAGAAAACACTACTGGCTGAATGCGGATTGATGTATGTTTCCACCCAGATCGAAAATTACAATTACCGCTTCCCTGCTTTCAATTTTAATGCCGGAATAAAGGCTTTGTTCTTTAAGCGCAACCTCATCGTAGGGTTCAATGTAAATGACATTTTCGCAACCGATGTTATTAAGACACGCAACCTGTATAATGGCTCTATCACCAACAATTACTACGACGAACGCGGCGCGCAGTTAAGTGTAACCTGGAAATTCGGCAATAAGAATATCAAGTCCAAACGTGATCGGAATAGTACGCTTGAAGAAAGTAAACGAATGTGAGCACGCCTACTTCTTATCTTGCTCCAGCTTACTGATGCGGTCTACAATGCTCTCAAAATTGCGGAAGTGCACAAATGCTTTCCGGTATTTATTGGCATCGAATGCAGGCGATCCCATGTATACACCACCCGGCTTCGTAATGCTCTTTGAGATTCCCGACTGTGCGGTGATAATAGTGTTATCTGCTATCTGCAGATGCCCCACTATGCCCACCTGCCCGCTGAACATACAGTTCTTGCCTATTTTGGTAGACCCTGCAACTACGTTGCACGCGGCAAGATAGCTGCTCTCCCCTACTTCTACGTTATGTGCTATATGCACCAGGTTATCAAACTTCACACCCTTCCTGAGTATGGTTGACCCCAGCGTAGCACGGTCTATGGCACAGTTGGCGCCTATCTCCACATCATCTTCTATTACCACATTGCCTATCTGCGGTATCTTCCGCTGGCCCTCGGCATTCTCTGTTGCAAACCGGAAACCATCGCTGCCTATTACTGTTCCTGAGTGTATTATACAGTCCTTACCTATCACCGTATCAGAGTATATTTTCACGCCCGCAAATACAGTGGTGTTATCGCCTATCACCACATTCTCTCCCACAAACACCTGCGGGTATATCTTTACATTGTTACCTATCTGCGCGCCATCGCTCACAACGGCAAACTCGCCTGCATAAATGTTCTCGCCCACCTTTGCCTTGTCCGATATGTACGCATGTTTCGATACGCCGCTTTTGTTCAGCTTCACCTGGTTATACATCTCCAGCAGTTTCGCAAAGGCATTACCGGGATTGTCTACTCTTATCAGCGTTGTCTTCACCGGTCCTGTCAATACCAGGTCTTTACTTACTATTACGAGTGTGGCATTAGTAGTATACAGGTACTGATTATAAAGCGGATTGGCCAGGAACGAAATAGAGCCCGGTACACCTTCTTCTATCTTCGACAGCTTTGATATTTTAGCCTCTGCGTCACCTTCTATCTGCCCGTTAAGTATGCCTGCTATTTGCTTTGCTGAAAAGTCCATGTGTGGTTATTTAGTGAAACGCTGTCAAAATAATTAAAATAATTTACTAATCAGGTTAAAGGCGGCTAAATCAGCCGGCAGCTACTATTTAGGCAGATATTTATTAAGCATTTGCATCATCTCTGCCGAACCATCATCAGGAACATAATCAGTGGATAAAAAACACGCCTGGTCTGATGTATGTCCGTAAAACCCTATGGTGATGGCCCCCGTATATGTGCTATCCCGGTAGCGGGTCAACCGGTAGTAATATATCTCGCTGTTCGCGTCCGCCGCAAATGTGCTGTCCGTAAGCTTTATACTATCCATGCTTACCGGCGAATTACTGGCGCTCAACAGCGCCCTTGCATTACTGATATTGGTGGTAAAGTAAAAAGAGTCCTCTTCATATTGATCGGGCAGATATTCCCGTAAAGAATCCACCTGGTTGTGCCTCGTGAGATCTACGATCTTCAGGAATGTTTTCTTTTTCTCCGTCGCATCCACATTTTTCCCCCTGTTGCCGAATACGCCGCACACAACAAAAAACAGGAGAAATAATTTTGCAGGCATTATCGGGATTATTAGTGGCGTTAGTTTTTAGGCAGGGCTCCGTAGTCCGTTAGTATGTCATGCACAATGGCTAAGCGCACTTTATACCAGTCCTTAGAGGTATCAGCAGTAGGCATTTCAAAGTTTTGCGCAAAAAAGTAGGGATACTCGCGCACATCACTTTTGTTCATTGATCCTTCCGGTTCTTTCACATGCTCTATACGCTCCGCAAAACCTATCACCCAGTATACGGTCTTGCCGCCCACCATGCCTGTTCCAGTTTTATAGTAGAGGTTGTGGTCGGGTGTCTGCTCCCACTGCATCATGGTCTTTACAATACGCTGCGTGCGCTCCGCAAAAGGCAACTCGGTAAAATAGAGCTTCTTCAAAAATCCCATTTGCTCATCTGCAGATATTTGTAGCGAGTCATTCTCCCAGATCTCGTCTACCTTGCCCCACATCGTCATATTGCCATACTTCACCGTGTCTAAGTAATGCTGCATCCTGGCCGGGCCTATGCGGCGGGCCAGTTCTTTAAAGTAGGGTTCAGAACTTGTTTTCAGCGCCTCACGCAGGTTCATGTCCTTATCCCACTCCGGCTTACGGTGTACACTGTCCCATTTGATCACCAACTGGTCATCAGGGGCCACAGCCGTTTCCAATGCTACCAGTGAGAGAAAAACTTTAAAAGTAGACGCCGGCAGTATGCGCTCCACGCAGCGCGGCTTATTGTAATAGTGTATCGATTCATGGTTGTTATCCCGCAGTATAAAGCAGGCATTCTTTATCCCGTAATTATCAAAATACTTACCCCAGTCGCTATGTTCCTTGATCCTGGCATCCCTGCAGCAGGAAAATAAAATGACAATAAGACAGCCGGCTATGATTCGAGAACGCATGAAAATTTACTATTTGCCGCAAAGGTAATTAATCCGTTTTTCTGTGGCATGGATTTTAAATACCCTTACTTAAAAACTACCGCTATGGACAAGTTAGAATTTAAAGGCAAATGGAACGAATGGAAAGGCAAGATAAAACAAGCCAATGCCAACCTTACAGACGATGATCTGCAATATGAAGAAGGCAAGGATGATGAAACGCTGGGGCGTATACAGCAGAAACTGGGCAAAACCAGGGATGAGGTTATAAAATGGCTGAAATCGCTGTAGACTGCCGACTGAACAAAACTTAATGCACCGCACTCCCCTGGGGGTGCGGGTTTGTTGCCCTATCCTTCACCCATTCGAGTACTGTTTCCAGTTGCTCCTCGCGGGTAAGTACGCTATTATCCAGTAGTATGGCGTCCGCTGCCTGGTGCAGGGGGCTTTCTTCGCGTGTGCTGTCTATATAATCCCTCAGTTCCAGGTTGTGTCGTACCTCTTCAATGGTTATGTGCGGATTTGTCGCATACATTTCCTTATAGCGGCGCACTACCCTTACTTCCGGGTCGGCGGTCATAAATATCTTCAGTTCCGCATCGGGGAATACCGCAGTACCTATATCCCTTCCGTCCATCACAATGCCTTTCTTCCTGCCCATGCGTTTCTGTTGCGCTACCGCAAACGAGCGTACCTCACGTATCGCCGCCACTTCACTCACTTTCTCAGATACGATCATGTCACGTATATAGGGCTCTACGTCCTCGTCGTTCAGGTGTATGTCCGATGTCTGCGTTTCCTCGTTGAATACAAATAAGAGATTGATGTTTGCCAGCGCTTCCAGCACCTTGTCATGATCTGAAAAATCGATGAAATTGCGAAGAAAATACAGCGTTATAGCCCGGTACATCGCACCGCTGTCTATATAGTTATACTCCAGCCTTTGGGCCAACTCTTTTGCAAGGGTGCTTTTGCCGCAGGATGAGAAACCATCAATAGCTATTATGATCTTGTGGGCCGACATATGACAAAGTTAAGGGGATTCCGTTAAAAGACCGACAGCCGCTGTCTGTTAAGTTTATTGGTTGTCATACGGCAAATAGCCAACCTTCAGGGGTATGACAATGGCCTAAATTATCAATTAAACGCTATTTTTGCACCCATGAACCTGGAATTCAATAAAAACGATGACGCTATGCGGCTGGCAGTAAGCCAGATGAAGCAGCGACATGCGGTAATAAGCCTTGGCGGTGGTAAAAAAGCAATGGATAAAGCCCGGGAAAAAGGTAAAATGGCACCCCGTGAGCGTATACAATACTTAATAGATAAAGGCAGTGTGTTTACAGAGATCGGCGCCTTCACCGGCTACGATATGTATAAGGAGCATGGCGGCTGTCCTGCCGGTGGAACAGTAGCGGGACTGGGTTATGTTTGCGGCCGTCAATGTGTAATAGTAGCCAACGACAATACTGTGAAGGCAGGCGCATGGTTCCCTATCACCGGCAAGAAAAACCTGCGTATGCAGGAGATAGCCATGGAAAATAACCTGCCCGTCATCTACATAGTAGACAGTGCCGGTGTATACCTGCCTATGCAGGACGAAATATTTCCCGACAAGGAGCACTTTGGCCGCATATTCCGCAACAATGCACAGATGAGCGCAATGGGTATCACCCAGATAGCAGCTGTTATGGGTAGCTGTGTTGCTGGCGGCGCGTATCTGCCTATCATGAGCGATGAAACGCTGATGGTAGAAGGTAATGGTTCCATCTTCCTGGCCGGGCCATACCTCGTAAAAGCTGCCATTGGCGAAGACATAGATATTCAGACGCTTGGTGGCGCCAAAACGCATACTGAGATCAGTGGCATAGCCGACTATAAATTTGATACCGAGCAGGAGTGCCTGGACCAGGTGCGTCGTATCATGGACAAAGTAGGCGAAATGCCAAGACAGGGGTATGATCGTATCAAACCTGCCCTTCCGCTTAAAGAGGCCAATGAAATATATGGCCTGGTATCAGCCGCCAACAACAAATCATTTGATGTAGTAGATGTGATCAAGTGCATCGTCGACAAGTCAGAATTCGATCAGTTTAAGGAAGACTACGGCAAGACCATCGTATGCGGTTATGGCCGGGTAGATGGCTGGGCAGTGGGCATTGTAGCCAACCAGCGCAAGATAGTAAAAAGCGGCAAGGGTGAAATGCAGATGGGCGGCGTTATCTACAACGACAGCGCCGATAAGGCTGCACGGTTTATTATGAATTGCAACCAGAAGAAGATACCACTGGTATTCCTGCAGGATGTTACCGGCTTTATGGTGGGCAGCCGCAGTGAGCATTCCGGTATCATTAAAGATGGAGCAAAACTCGTCAACGCGGTGGCCAATTCGGTAGTGCCTAAAATCACCATTATCATTGGCAACTCTTATGGCGCTGGCAACTATGCGATGTGCGGCAAGGCGTATGATCCGCGCTTCATCTATGCGTGGCCAAACGCTAAGATAGCAGTGATGGGTGGTGAGCAGGCGGCAAAGACTTTGTTACAGATACAGGTAGCCTCGCTCAAAGCAAAAGGTGAAGTGATAGAACCGGAAAAAGAAGCGGCTATGCTCAAGGAGATCATTGACCGCTACGATAGCCAGACTTCTGCATACTATGCCGCAGCAAGGCTGTGGGTAGATGAGATCATAGACCCTGCTGAAACAAGGTCTGTGATATCAGAAGGCATCAATGCGGCTAACCATTCGCAGACACACAAAGAATTTAAAATGGGCGTATTCCAGGTCTAACAAAATACTAACGATTAACAACTTTCTACTTTATACTTTCTACTTTATACTAAAGACTAAATACTAAATACTATCTACTGACCACCAATGATCGAGATAAAGAACGTACGGAAGAGCTTCGGAGATAAAGTGGTATTGCAGGATGTTTCTGCGGTAATGGAGACGGGCAAGACCAACCTCATCATTGGTACCAGTGGCAGCGGCAAAACGGTGCTCATGAAGACCGTCATCGGCTTACTCCCGGTGGATGCCGGATCGGTGCTTTATGAAGGGCGGGATATAGTGACGATGAGCGAAAAGGAACTGAAAGAATTACGCAAGCACATCGGCATGTTGTTCCAGGGCGGCGCTTTGTTCGACAGTAAAACAGTTGAAGCCAATGTAATGTTCCCGCTGGATATGTTTACCCACGATAGCCACGACGAGAAACTAAGGCGAGTAAATGAGGTGCTGGACCGCGTGAACCTGAAGGACACCAACAAAAAATTTCCGGCAGAATTAAGCGGTGGTATGCGCAAACGCGTAGCATTGGCACGGGCCATTGTTCAGAACCCTAAATACCTTTTCTGCGATGAGCCCAATTCCGGCCTCGATCCACAAACGTCACTAGTCATCGACAAGCTTATAAAAGAAATCACACTGGAATATAACATCACTACCGTCATCAATACTCACGATATGAATACCGTAATGGAAAGCGGCGACCATATTGTGTACATGTACCAGGGTAATAAGCAGTGGGAAGGCACAAACAAAGAGATCATCTTCAGCAAAGACGAAAAACTCAATTCCTTCATTTTCGCCTCAGACTTTCTTGCCAAGGCCAAGGAAATGAGTATGATTGAAGCCAGGGAACAGGAGCGGATAAAAAGCCTGCCGAAGTCTTAACAGGCCCCTGCCCTTTTACTGATGGTGCGGTTCATGGCTTACATCGTCCTCCTCATCAGCATGGTCATGCATATAGCGGTAGCCCACATACCCCAGGAATATCACCACCACTCCGAAAAGAATGTATTCGAAAGACATGCTGTACACGTTAAAAACATGCTTCGCTGGCTTCACATCGTATATGGATCCTGATTGGTCAGCCGCGTCCTGGGCAAATGAATAAACGGCTGAGAGCATAGCCACGCAAAAAAATGCGAATTTGTTACGGATACTATTGAGTATCTTTTTCATAAAACAGTTGTTTAGGTTCTTACCATCGGGCAGAACACCTTTGGAACGATGACGAAATAAATTCCACTATATTGCGATGTTATATTTCTTTTTTATGAGGCGTAAAATCTGCGAATAGTAAGCTATTTAAAGATTTTTACAACGAAATAAAAATGGAATAGAACAAGTAAGATGGTGAAATTTATTTCGTCATCGTTCCTTACAGCTTGTCTTATCATTTGCTCCGCACTTCATCTGCGGAGGGGTAAAGCAGGCTGCTTTTGGTCCCGTCCTTACACTATAACGTACAAAAAGGGTGCCAGAGTATGCTATTGCATTGTTAATGATAGCCATGTATTTTACCCGAAAAACAAAAGGCTGCCCGGTCGGGACAGCCTTTTGAATATTTGCTTGAAAATCAATATTATGCAACTACCGACATCACTTTTGGTGCGGCAGAGCATATTTCTTCACTTGCCTGGTCGGCATATTTGGCAAAATTCTTTACGAACAAGCCAGCCAGTTCAGCTGCTTTTTTGTCGTATGCTTCCTTATCTGCCCAGGTATTGCGTGGTATCAGTATTTCAGATGGCACGTTAGGCACAGTAGTCGGCATCAGCACCCCGAATACCGGGTGTGGTACGAACGTAGAGCCCGCGAGTTCACCATTCATTGCTGCTGTGATCATAGCACGCGTATAACTGAGTTTCATACGGTTGCCGGTGCCATAAGCGCCACCGCTCCAGCCTGTATTTACCAGGTATACGTTCACATTTTGGTCAGCTTCCAGCTTCTTGC
>JABDCE010000031.1 GCA_013288285.1 Bacteroidota bacterium | reverse complement strand
AGTATACAACCGGATAGCAGACGAGCAGCATGTTATCTCGGCATTCAGGTCTAATAGCTTAGATAGCCTTAAATTCAGGGCGGAAGAAATATACTCCGGCACCACAGAGCCAATGTACCATGCGAAGCTGGATATACTGGATCAGCTGAGCAGCAACTACGGCGACATACGGAAATACTCTTCCTATTTATTTAACTATGGGATCTCTATCTACCGGCCTAATAAAGTAAACAGCGGCCCATCGATGGCAAGAAGCACTGCAAACGAGTCGTATATAGTAGAGTTGCGAACCGAAGATAATGTAGCAGTAAGGACAGATGCACTGGCGCTGGGGATATTAATGACCCTAAAGCAACGGCAACTGAACAGCGACACAGAACACGGGCATGCGTCAGAAGCAGGAACGGCAGTAATGCAGGCCTAAAACAACTAGCCAAGCACCACCCATTTGCGGCTGATCATAAATTCCCAGTTTTCTTCAGAGAACACGGCGGCCAGGTAACCGTTTGACAAATCGGCGCGGTTCTCTTTCAGAAATTCATGATTGAGGTTTTTCAAAGCGGATATGTCGGCAGAAGTAGCGAACCTGTAGCGGATAACTGCGCCATTGCCGGCAGTAGTTTCATAGCTATCGCTGGTAAGCGCCTGGGGTTCCATGCCGGTAATAAAGTACGCGCGTGTGTCGGAAGCATATACTTTTTTATAGCCGCGCTTGGTAACGAAATTGAGCGAATTTGTATTTACTAGGGCAATGGAAGCCATGTAGTATTTAAAATAATCACTGAGGTAATTGTAGAGTATCTTGTCCATCTGCTCCATGATACCCTTCTTCTGGTATTCTGCGCGCAGGCACTTCTGCCCTATCACTACATCTTCCTCTTTTTCTACAAAGCCCAGTTCTTTTACCTTCGACAAATAACCCAGCGACTCCTGGAATACCGGAGCAAACAACTGATTGTGGGCCAATGAATATCCTATGATCATCGCTCTATTTTTCTTTTACCGCCGACGTAATTAATTCGAAATGCTCCTTCGATATATTTTTACCGGTGATGACGGCAATTTTTTTGATGTCGCTGTATGGCTTAGTGAGTGCGGCAGCCAGCGTTATGGCTCCGCTTGGTTCGGTAATCAAGCCGTACTGGTCGTGTATCAACTTAGTGGATTCGATCATGGCATCCTCTTCAATGGGGATTATCTCATCGGCATATTGCAGCAACTCTAAATTGCTGTGCGGTATCTTGTCAATAGATAAGCTGTCGGCAATACTTTGTGATACTTTATCTTGCTGGCGTGTAGCCCCAAGGCGCTGGAAGATATGTGGTTCTACTCCGTAAACGATGTTGGCAGGGTCAATTTCTTTTGCGCGCCTTGCATTGGCCAACAACAGTGAACCGCTACCTATAGGAAAGAATAAAGCAAGCTGCTGGCCGGGAAAATCTTCAAATATCTCATTGGTGATCTGGCTATACCCATCGAGCAGTGACGCATTGTCGAAGAGGGGAACAAATGTGTAGTTCATTTTTTCGGCAAGGTCTTTTGCGTATTGTGTTGCCATGTCCACACCGTGTATTTTCAGCGGGTGGATGGTGGCGCCATAGCCTTCTATAACAGTACGTTTGTAGGCCGATAATTTGTCGGAACTTACAATGATTGCTTTTACACCCAGCGCCTTTGCAATGGCGGCAAGCGCAATACCATGATTGCCGGTAGTGTATGTAACCAGGCCATTCACCGTTTCAACCCCACTTAAAAAACTAACTATACCCCTGCTTTTAAAGGAGTTGCTAAACTGATCACATTCTAATTTAATGAAGATATCAGGCCGGTCGATGCCATGCAGGTTAATATATGGCGTATGTTCTATTATATCCCTAAACATCCTTACGTATTCTCATTTATAATAAATAACACAGCGTGTATATTTGACAGGTCAAAATAACAATAAAATTTCGAACAATCATAAGCTTTGCCAGAGTTATATTATTTTGAACACTTTTTAGGGATAATCATCACCAATGAACACAATAACCATAGGTATAACAGGCCACCGGATGCTCAGCCCAAAGCAGGCGGAACAGATAAAACCTGTGATAAAAAGGGCGCTGGAGAACATCATATTCATAGAGCGGGAGCAGGATGCCGATACAAAATTCAAAGCCATCAGTCCACTGGCAGAGGGGGCAGATACCATTTTTGCACGCGTAGCCATAGAGGTGGGCATACCGCTGGAAATAGTGCTCCCTTTTGAACGTAGCAAATACCTGGAGGGATTCTCATCGGACAAGGAACGACGTGAATTTGAGGTGATATATAACCAGGTACTCAAGGAGCATAGACGCGAACTGAATACCCTTAACGGAAAGGAAGCGAATGATCTGTTCCTGGCGCTGGGTGTGGAAATGGTGAACAGCACCGACTACCTGATAGCGATATGGAACGAAAAGAACGGGAAGGGCAAGGGCGGCACCGAAGACACGGTGACCTATGCCATGAAAAACAAAAAGAACCTGCTGCTCATCAACCCGGAAGAAGAGCATCCCCGCATCAACTACCTGCACCACGACCATAAAGAAAGCTACAAGGCAGAGGGTGTTGTCTACCCGCCAGAGACCAACCACCTGGCATCTTTCATCATCAGGAAACAGGACGAGTTTGATGATGACGCTGTGGTATACAACAACAAATACCGCAAGCTATGGACGATAGGGTTTGTGGCCGGCCTGATAGAAGTACTTGCCTTCTCGCTGAACACTACGCTAAAGCCGGAACTGCCTTTCAACTTTATATTGGCTACCGTAGAGTTCCTCTGCTTAATGTTCATCATCTCGCTGGTGATATTTGGCAATTCAAAGGCCCTGCACCGCAAATATGTGCACTACCGGATCATCAGCGAACGGTTGCGAATAAAGCGTTTCTTCTGTGAGCTGGGCTACCGCATATACGAGACAACAGTAAGCCCCATCTACTTCTCGCTGAAAGCAAAACCGGAGTTCGTGATACTGGACAATACCATAAAGCTCATCAACCTGAGCGCTTTCTCGTACTGGCCGTTTGAACAGAAGAAAGAACACCTGGAAAAGGAGCTGATACTGAATCAGCAGCACTACCACGAGCGCAAGGAAGTAAAATTCAAGAAAAGGAATAACCTATATAAGAAGATACGGACACTTCTATTCCTGATGGTGGCCCTGGGCATTATGCTGCACTATGTAAAAGATGCCAATGAGTTTTTTCATCACCTGGGGGTTCATTTGTCGTCGTTCTGGCCGTCTTTTTTCGACACACATGCATTTGAAGAGGCTACCCTGTTTGTATCGCTGTTCATACCGCCCACCATTGCCGCCTGCGAAGCCCTGAAGTACCTATATGAGTGGGAGAAGATCATTACGCTGTCGGCAGCCATGTCGGCCTACTTCAGCGGTAAGGCGCAGAAACTAAAACGCATTCGTACGGAAGCAGAACTTGAAGACTTCCTCAACTCCATAAACCGGGATATGCTGGTAGAAAACCTGGACTGGGAAAAGTATATGCACGATAAGAATGAGGTGCCAACGTAGGGTGTTATACAGAGATAATTTCAGGCCTTTCCTTTAGGTAAATAGTTGCGGCTCACATATATTGGTAATAAATCTATTTCAAGGTGCAAACAATCACAATTGATGCAGCTATAAGAAAAGGCAGATGGTTATTCTTATGGACTCCATTGCTTGTTTTTTTTGGGACAGGTGCGTTATTTGTTTGTGTTTTCCTATACCCGATAGCCGGTGATATAATCTGGGTGAATATAGTTTGCACTCTATTAATTGTACTATTCCAGATAACTCTGTCCCTTTCCTATTACTTCTTTATGTTACCACGCTGGCGGATTGGTGCTTTTTCAAACGTCCAAAATGTTCATGAGTTAAAACAACGAGCTATACTTCGTCAGATATATCCAGTATAACTAGATACAAACTCCGATGAGAACTAGTAGGACGAATATGAGTGTATTTTCGTCCATTACAAAATGCCTTTAATGTTTATGTTGTTCTTTGCAATATCCCGACGGAACTTAACAAAAGGATGTTGATCAAATTCTGAGTTATATAAATCCTCTCCAAAAATCATCTTCCTTAATTCTCTTTGAGAGATACCCGTATCTGATGAAAGCTCTTTTATTTTAGAATCAGAATAGTTGACTTTATTTTCAATTAGTTTTAGAATCTGATCTTTATGATAAGTGTATCTGCCCATTATCTTGAACATTCTTAAATAGTTCTCCATTTGACCGTGGTGCTTTGTTATTTTTTTCGTTAATCGAAAATCAGCGACATTTTTAATCTTATCCAAACTAACCGAATAAAATATTTGAAATTCAAAATTCTCCCGAACTGAATAACTATCGGTCGTTGGACTAACGTAAATCAAATCTGAATCAATTTTGAACTCTATCTTCTTTTTGAATTTTGAATTACAGGCATAGCAAGATGGAACGAGATTATATAAGCATAGCGAATAGAATTTTCCGGCATTTTGTGGTATTAAATGATCTAAAGTGAAATGATTATGGGAGTCTTCATATATAGATTTTTTAATATTGTCTTGTATTTTTTTGGATGCCGGAATTTTACTGATATCAGAATAACCCTTTTTTCGTCTTCCTGCTATTATACTTTTTGCAATTGACTTGTCTATCCCTTCTATTAACTCTAGTTCACTAGATGAAGCCGTATCAACAAATACTAACTCATCTTTATAGTCCGGAAAATCAGCAAAAGCATTAATGTAGTCGATTGAACAATAGCAGCAACTTCTAAACTCGGTTTTAGCCATGAAAAAACCTGCTATATTTTGTTGATTTCCCTCATAGTTAAATAAATCTAAAAACTTGTTAACCACTACTTTTTTTCCTTTTTTTGTTATAGACCTTTTTTTGCTGTCGCTATATTTCTCAATAGCTGGCATTAACGATATTAATTCGTGTAAAGGTAACTTCACCAAGGTTTCAAAATTTAGTGGTGCTGCTTTGTAAGGGATCGTTTTTAAATGAGTATTAATTTTAGCAACGTTTGTCTTGATAAGGGCGTCGTAGTATTCATTTTCGAAGTCTACCTTTTCTTTGGGCATCGAAGGATAGTTTATTTTATTCATCTCAAAGTGCAATTTTAGTGTGAACTTCTGTCAGCTTTTCGTCTATAAACTCAATGTGATTTTTCATCAAGCCTTGAATAACGTCTTCGCCTATGTTATCAAGTATTTTGGTATATAACTCTTTTAAATTTTCATACTCTTTTTTGAGTGACAAAAGTTCTTTGGTATTTCTCGCATTCTTGACTTTGATGTAAAAGGCAATTATTTCATTTATTTTGTTCTTGGCAAATTCACCAATTGAGGAGGAGAGAAAAAAGCTATCAGCAAGCAATTCATGTACGTTTGCTGCAAATGTGTTTTTTTCGGGAACGCCGGGATTGGATAATCCTTCTTCACTTACCTCTAGTCGCAATACATTTGACTTAGGTATATCAGATAAAATAAATGGAGAGTGCGTTACGAATATAATATTAATATTGTTTATGTCGTTGTCTACATTTAATCCAAGAGTTCCTATGCGTTTAAGTAGGTTATTAACGTAGGTGCGCTGCATATCGGGATGGAAATACAACTCTACTTCATCAAAAATGACGTTAACACAGTTGTATTTGTAAATACCTTGATAAACCATTACTGATTTAATATTATACAAGTGATATACAATCGTATTTATTGAAAAAACTTGCTGCTTTTCACCTGAACTAAGCGAATTGAAATCGCCTCCATGCTGAAAAACCACATTGGTTTTAAGAAACGAAGGCGGTGTCAGATCAATTGTCCTTATTTCTTCCTCCGAAGTGTTGCCAATTTTAAGTTTTTCTATTTTTGCTGAAAGTGACAACACTGAGTTATCTCCCTCAGTTTGATATAGTCCAAATTGTAAGTAATTGATTGCTTGCCGGAGTTTAAAGGTGATGTGGCTTCTTTCTATCTTGAGTAAGCCTACATATTTGGACAGCTTTTCTTCTTCATCTAATCGACTGGCAACAGCTTTGTATGGTTTAAACTTTGGATAGCTGTGCGCTATTGTAATCGTTTTTAGGTAGATGTATTCCTTAGCTTCATCAACGAATTCAACAGAGTCTAAGATTTTCAGGTCGTAGTATTTTATAACCTTATTGATGTCACGTTTAGAAATCTTCTTGTCATTGAACTTTTCGTAGATATTTCGCTTCCTTCTAATTTTTTCGTCATCAAGTATGAATTCAAGTTTGCAGGGGACAGCTCCTGGAACCAACTCTGGAACTATTTTCTTATCAAAATCAATCAGGTCTGGCTCCAAGAGATTTGAGAGCAATCTGGATTTTGCCAGTCCATCTTCGATATTAACGTCTACTACCCCATTGTCTCTTTTAGGATTTAACACAATTGGAACTTGATAGCTGTCGTTTTTATGAAAGAGCGGATTGATCCAATCTCCTATTATCTTAGCATTAAGTCCGTAGAGTGAGTAATTTATTACAAGCGAATAACAAAAGCTTTCGATATCGAAATCATGAAACGTCTTTTCGCTTTCATGGTCTTTTGTAACTTGCTTATATAACTTTAACTCGTCGTCAAACTTATATTCAAATAGTTGAATCGTATTACCAACTGAAACTTTATATACTTTATCAGACTTAAAGAAAAGATCGGCAAATACTTCTTCATTGATGAGTTTTAATCCGGCTTTCATTTCTTTTACATACGCAATCTTATTTACTATTAGGTAAAATAATTCGATAAGGGTGCTTTTACCGGACCCGTTCTTTCCAACAATTGCACTTATTGAAACATTTAGCCCGTTTATGCCGAAGATGTCTACCTCTTTGGCATTATTGTATTCGATAGTTGCATCATCATTATCGCTAAAAACATAAGAGGCGTAAAATTGATAGAGCTGCCCAGTAATCAGATTCTTTAAGTGTCTTTGTTTACCTCCTTTGGTAGAATTTCCTTGTTTGTGCTTCGGCCGAATCGCAATGATTTCAAAGTTCTTGAAAAGTTCTTTTCGGTTTTTTGCTGCTTGCTGTTGGATTTGTTCTAATATAGCCTCTTCGGTACGACCTTCAGCAATTATAGATGCGGTAGTGCCACTAATGATTGGGCCTAGATAGGATTTATCCGAAAAATTGTAAGCGTCACTAACAATTAATCTTATTGCACTTTCACTATTGATTGACTTATAACCGAACGTTTTTATTTTCTGCAAGCAGGTTTTGTATTCGTCATATGAACTAGGGCGAGCGGGAATTAAGCCATATAACTTAAGAAACGTTATAGTTTTTTGGTCTAATGGCAGGAACTGCTCAGAATCGACCCAAAAAAGAAACATTGTAAAAGATGGTGTATCAATACCTTTCCAGGTCCGAATAGAATTAAATGTTTTTTGGTTTATCCCTGTTACACCCTTTTCGAAAACCTTGTTAAACTCAACCCAGATTTCATTCTGAAAATTGACACCTCTAAATTGAATAACACGTGTAATTATTGGAGCAGGAATACCAGTAAAATCAATACCTAAACTCATCTCAGCTTTTGACTCTAAAGCGGATAGCAAAAGCCTAAGGTTTTTCACTCGGCTCTCATTAGAAATTCTAGAGTAATTAAACGTACAAAAAACCTGTATTGGATCTAATCCTTTATGAGAATCATAAAGATCAAAATTGAATAAACGAGAATTGCTATTACCAAAATCTGAATTTGCTAATTTCTTGTATAACTCAGCAGAAGACTTTGACTGGTATGTCAAATAGAACTCGTTTAGTAGCTCTGCAATGTGACGATATATACTATGCCAACTATCTAGTTTTTTCATGGATTTGTAATTTGTCTTTTATTTCTCTCATGCCCCATTCTGGCTCAGCCGCTATCATATATTTTTACTACTCTTTCTCCGTTTATCTTCACTAACCCCTTCACCAGCATTGATAATAATCAATCTCGGAATTAAGGTGTGCCATTACTCTTGAGACTTTACTAACAACATAATAGGACGTCCAGCATCGGAGTTCAAATATAACTTATTGGTTCATCGGTTACTATGTTTAGCTAATATTTCTCTTGCTTTTGATACTTTCATTTGAATTCCTAATGATAGTATAGTATAGTATTGATTCTGAACTGAATACTAAATGATAATATATTTTACAGGTTAGTCATCTTAACTGCCCATTTGTTAATATATGCAACAACCAATCACGGAGTTCAGCAAGTTCTTGATTTTCTTCTTCTATTGTGAGCACCGTTTTGAATAAGGTACGCCCCCTTGGAATCCGCTCTGTAATTGAGTTCCGAGGGTAAATGATGCCTTCATGTTTCAGGAGCATTTTGAAAGGAATCGCTCTATTGTAACATAAAGAGAACGGCCGTAACACTGAATTTATGCAGTAATAATAAAATTCCTGACTTGCAAAAATAAAAAAGCCCTACATTTCTGTAGAGCTTTTTAGTGACCGCGTCAGGATTCAAACCTGAAACCTTCTCATCCGTAGTGAGATGCTCTATTCAGTTGAGCTACGCAGCCAATCCCTTTTTTGGGACTGCAAAGATAATGAACCTTGGATATCTAAGCAAATACTTTTTACAGTATCTAAAAAATGCCATCTTTGGCCCAAAATAGCGCAGAATGCAGGTAGAAATATGGTCGCTGGGCAAGGAAAATGACTCTTTTATTGAGTAGGGGCTGACCTATTATTTTAAAAAGACAAAGCCCTGGAACCCTATAGACCTGGTGGTGCTGCAAACGTCAAAGAAGGCAGCCACCACAGATATAGAGCGCACCAAGCTACAGGAAGAAGAGCTGATACTGAAGAAGCTGCAACCCAACCACTACCTGGTGCTGCTGGATGAGCGGGGCAAAATGCTGAATTCCATACAATGGTCGCAACAGTTCCAGCAATGTATGAACCAGGGGGTGAAGACGCTGGTAATACTGATAGGTGGCGCCTACGGGGTCACTGACAAGGTGAAAAAACGGGCTGACCAATGCTGGTCGTTATCCCACCTGGTATTTCCGCATCAACTGGTGCGCCTCATAGTAGCAGAGCAGGTATACCGTACATTCAGCATCCTGAATAACTCGCCGTATCATCACGTATAGGCCAAAGAAACAGGGTGATAGTAAACGTGAAATTTATGTTATACCGCCGGTAAATGAAAATGGGAGTGTAAATGGCATTAATTTCGCCCTAGGAACAATGTTCCTTAAAGACCTGAAAAACAAATGAGTATTACACTGATCGTCATTGCTATTACTGCGCTGGTATCTATTGCGGCTTTCAACAACACCTCGTTGCTGAACAAGCTGATACTCTACCCCAGGCAAATGAACTCGCCGGAGGAATATTACCGGTTCCTCACATCGGGCTTTATTCATGCCGACTGGAACCACCTGATCTTCAATATGTATGCGCTATACATGTTTGGCTCACAAATGGAGGATTTCATTGGCAGCCCCTTTCTTTATATTGTTCTGTACCTGTCGGCTATAATTATATCGTCTATTCCTCCTTTTATCAAAAACCGGAACAACAGTTACTACCGGTCGCTGGGTGCGTCAGGTGGGGTATCGGCAATAGTGTTCTTTTCTATTTACTATTTCCCATGGTCGCGTATGGGCATCATCTTCATACCCATACATATACCCAGCATCATCTTTGCGGTACTGTACCTGATGTACTCTTACTTTATGTCGAAACGGGGAACAGATAATATAGGGCATGATGCGCATATATCTGGTGCGTTATATGGCATGCTCTTCGCCTTGCTGATAGACCCTACGCATGGGCAATCGTTCCTTTTTCAGCTCACGCACCCGAGTTAGTTCAGCGTGCGCTTTATCATGAGCACCTTGGTAGTGCTGTCCTTTACCTTGAACCGCTCATCGGGCCGTATGCCCGACACCCATGCTGTGCGCTTGTTGCACTCCACTATCCTTATCTCTTCTTTATCGTGCAAGGCTATCTTTTCATCTACCAGCAGGCGGCTTACTTTTTTCTTCTTCATCTTCATGCCCAGCGGATAGAAATAGTCGCCAGTACGCCATTTGCGCAGCAATAGCGGGAATGTGATAGCGGCCATATCTAAGCATGCTGTATCGGCATCAGCGGGGATGTTCTTAGGCTTGTCGGTGATGGTAAATGAATAGCTATACCGGCCTGTGTTCACTGTACCGGGGGCATCTATCACTATCATATCTGCTGTGGCAGCCGGAAGCGTGGTAATGATGAGAAAATCCCTGTTGCGGATGACACGGTGTGTAGCGGACGATACATAGTGGCCGGTCTCGGCATGGAGCAGAGCCAGTATATGAGGCACCTGGCCCGATGTAAAACCAAAAGGCTGCAGCAATTCATAGCAGATAGTGGCCTGTGGCTGGTGATGGCGGAATTTAAGAATGGGTATATAATAGTCCTGCCCTCTCTGTTCCAGGAGTTGTTTGCGCTCTGCCGCTACTGCAGCCTTGTACAATATCTCTGCCTCCGCAAAGCGCTCTATGCTATTGCTGACACTGGTAACCGCTTGTGGAAACCACTCTTTTACAGCAGGCACAATATTATGCCGAACCGCATTGCGCAGGTAATCGTCGCTGGCATTAGAGGCATCGTCGCGGTAAGGAACGTTTTGGGTGGTAACATACTCCGCTATCATTTCTTTAGTGGCAAACAGCAGCGGCCTGATGATGTCGCCGTTTTGCGGCAAGATGCCATGCAGCCCGCTGATACCCGTGCCTTTAAACAGGTTGATGAGCAGGGTTTCTACATTGTCATCGGCATGATGGGCAGTGGCAATCTTTGCGTAGCCCTGTTCCTTCCTGATCTGTTCAAACCATTCATAACGAAGTATGCGGGCCGTTTCCTGCGTGCCTTTCTTCCAGTCCTGCGCGCTTTGTTTTGTATTGAAGGTAGTGCTGTGAAAAGGGATATTCTTTGTCGCGCACCAGTCGCGCACCAGTTGTTCATCCAAGTCCGAGGCCTCGCCCCTCAGCCCGAAATTGCAGTGGGCTACCCCAAACTTTATGTTATTTTCCAGGAACAGGTGCGCCATGACCATAGAATCAGATCCCCCGCTTACCGCAAGCAAGATGGACTCTGCGGGCAAAGCAAATTGTTTGGCAGTCCAGTGTTCGAGGAATTGTGGGGTCAATGTCATAGTTGCTAACAGCTTAACTTTTCAGATCAATAAACGAGGTCTTCATAAGCGCCCTGCAGTTCGCTATAGGCGTGCATATCTTTTGCCGCCTTGGCATGCTCCATACCCTGCTGGTATATGGCGGTAGCCTCAGCAGTCTGCCCTATCCGTTCCAGTAGTTTACCAAGGTGATAATAGGTGGCTACATAGCCGGGATCGTTGCGCAGGTTTACTTCAAAGTATGTTTTCGCCTGCTCCTCATCTCCCTGCTTCACATACTCCAGCGCCAGTGCGTGGTTCAGGAAACAGTCGGCGGGCGACGCCTTTAAATAGCCTTTTATTTTTTCTATTCTTTCCGACACTATTAAAATTTATACAGCCAAAATTAAACAGTAAACAGCATTTGATATACAAACAGGCTGCAAAGATGCAGCCTGTTTTACAATTTTACCATTATACTTTACACGTTCGTTACTTCATTTTCAATACCCTTGTTGTCAGCTTATTGCCTGTGTTGGCATTGACAAAAAGTATGGTATAAGCGCCATTTGCAAACCCTGCAAGGCTCACCACCTGTCGCTCATTATTACACGGCGCCTCAGATACTACCCTGCCCAGTGCATCAATTACCTGCAACGTACCATGTACCTGGTCTATGCCGTTTATCTCCACATTTACAATGTCCTGCGCCGGGTTAGGGTATGCTTCTATGCTCACATTCTCTTCAGAAAGGTTATGAACACCTGTAAGATCTGGTGCTACGCCGGTATAAAAATACTGTGTGAATGAGCAGCCAAAATCGTTGTTATAAGTACCTGCATAGTTATATCCGTTCATTGCCAGGCTGATGTTCGGGAATTTCCTTACATAAAAATTGCCTGCAGTAACCCCATCGTTAGCGTTGGCATGCACCCACCATTGCAGCCCGTCGCAGCCGCTATCCGTAAGCACGAGTTTATACAGGCCGGGGGTAAGATTGACCGTATCGGTATACGTTACCTGTGTGCCGCCGCTTGCGTTGATCGGTACATTATTGCGATGGGCTACAATATTGTTGCTGGCGTCATAGATGGCCCAACTGTCTTCACTAATAGCCGGATTAGAGACCAGTGCCTCATTATTAGGGGTTAAAACCACCTTAAAGGAAGATGGCCAGTTAGGGGCAGCCACAAACTGTGAAGTCATCTTATTATTGGTCGTATCATTGTCCGTAACACCATTTACGGCCTGTATCTGCGCCACAAAGGTGTACGTACCCGGTGTGCCTGCAACCTCATTCAATTGAGAAAGCTGTGGCAGTATAAAGTCAGAGTCCGTTAGTGGATTCAGCGTACCACTCCAGGTATAGCTGCGCATCACGGAATCCTGCAGGCCGTAAGAGAAAGTAATAGAATTAATGACTGTAGAACCTGAATTACGCACATGCACAGTAGGTGACCCTACAATAGGGTTTTCCCTGAAATGGTTCTCGTTGTTAGTGGGTGCTATGATATCATCGAGCGAGGCATCCAGTGTTTTGTTGAAAACGCCATAATCGAACAAAGTAGCTTCTGTGGTATAGCTACCGCCGCCGCTATACGCATCAAACATAAGGGCAATGCTGTAAGGAGTGCCTGCTGAAAGGCCTGCCAGATCGTGGAAGTGAGGGTACACCATGGCGCCGGGGCACCAGTTACCACGTTGGTACAGCCAGGTACCAGACTGGGGGGATAATTCAGCGCTACCGCAGTTATCTCTCCAGATGAGGGTATTGGCCACAGAATTACCGTTCAGCATTACCTGGTAGTTATGTTGGGCAAATTCACAGCAACCGTTTGCATCTGAGCCATGGCCGGTAACACAGAATTTAAGGCTGGTGCTTACCGTGCCCGCAGGCGGTGTTTCTGTAAGCGCGGGGAAATGCGAATTGATATCGGGAGTGCCGCCATAACCAAAGCTACCGCCCCATAGCCTCTTCACATCAAGAACGTTACGCTCCGGAATGCCCTCTATAAACGCAAAAGTAATATTGGCGGTAAATCCGCCAGAGTAACCGGAATAGAAGATACGCATGGCTGCATTATCGTGCAATAAAGAGGCATAGTCGGTAACATCATATACATAATGCTGCAACCAGGTCCATGGGGTGCGGGGTGCGCCAGCATTGGCATAAGGCGTTATCAGGCGTCCTATCTCCAGCGTATCGCCACCAGGCACCATCAGGTAGTTTTGTACGGTATAATCCCAGTCGCCGCAATAAGTAGCCCCGGGGCACATGTGCTTGCCCAAAGTGAAGATCATGTATATTTTACGCCAGGTCTTTCCACTTGTACCAGCAGGGAACGCCACCATGGAGTCATAATTACCATAGCCATCCAGGTTAGTGATATTACCTTGTACCCAGGTAGTATCTCCGGGTGCCGCCTTCGAAGCCAATTGAAACAATAATGCCACAGCAAGCAAACAAAATACCTTCCTCATGTTATGTTTATATTATCAGACAAAGATAATGGATTATCGATTTAACAATCTTTAATTAAAAGAAATAGTGATCCGCTGCATATTTAGCGGTACCTTTGCACCCTCTTAATAATAAATTTTTAATATGCCAGGTTTTACGGTTGCCATTGTGGGAAGGCCAAATGTAGGAAAATCAACGTTATTTAACCGCTTGCTGGAGCAGCGCAAAGCTATCGTTGACGATCAGAGCGGCGTAACCCGCGACCGCCAATATGGTATTGCCGACTGGAATGGCAAAATATTCAACGTAATAGATACGGGTGGTTTTGTGGCCCGGTCGGAAGATGTATTTGAAAGGGAGATACGCAAGCAAGTACATATAGCTGTAGATGAGGCCGACCTCATTCTCTTTGTTTGTGATACCACTACAGGTATTACGCTGCAGGATGAAGAGATGGCCGATGTGCTGCGCCGGTCTACAAAGCCGGTGTTGCTGGTAGTAAACAAAGTAGACAACCAGGAAAGGGCGCTGTATGCCACCGAATTTTATTCGCTTGGTTTTGAAAAGACCTTCCTGTTATCCTCCATATCAGGCAGCGGTACCGGCGAAGTGCTGGACGAGGTAGTCACTTACATAACAGATGAGGCAGAGGCTACAGAACTGGATAAAGATGGTAACCCGCTGGCAAAATTTGCCATCATAGGACAGCCAAACGCCGGTAAGTCTACCCTGCTGAACGCACTGGTAAACGAAGAGCGTACCATCGTATCTGAAATAGCCGGCACTACTCGCGACACTATACACACCCATTACAACCTGTTTGGTAAGGACTTCATACTGATAGATACCGCAGGTATCCGTAAGAAGAAGAACGTACATGAAGACCTGGAGTTTTACTCCGTTATACGTGCCATAAAGGCCATGGACGAGGCCGATGTGTGCATGATGCTGGTAGATGCTGAAACAGGCATGACCGCCCAGGATGTAAGTATCTTCAGCCTGGCTACCCGTAAGGGCAAGGGCGTGGTGATACTGGTAAACAAGTGGGACCTGATGAAGAAGGAAACCAATACGGCCCGCGACTTTGAAAAAGCACTGAAAGAAAGGCTGGAGCCATTTACCGATGTACCGGTTATATTTATATCGGCAAAGGATAAGACCCGCATCTTCCAGGGTATGGAAAAGGCGCTGGAGGTAAATGATAACAGGGGCAGGCGCATCACTACTTCTGTACTTAACGAGATCATGCTGCGCGAGATAGAGCGCTACCCTGCCCCGTTCTATCGTGGTTATTCAGTGAAGATCAAGTTTGTGCAGCAGATACCTACTGCAGTGCCATCTTTCGCATTCTTTGCCAATCACCCGGATGGCATCAAAGAACCTTATAAGAACTTCCTGGAGAATAAGCTGCGCAGCCACTTTAATTTCAGCGGTGTACCGATCAGGATATTCATCAGGAAGAAGTAATTTTGTTTGAATAATAAATACAAGCAGTATATAAATAAGTTACGTAAAGGTTGAAAACAAGAACATTAAAGAAAGACAAGGTCAACATCATCACGCTTGGATGCTCCAAGAATATGGTGGACAGCGAGATGCTGGGGGGACAGCTTAATGCAAACGGCATTAATGTGGCCCATGAGAACAAGAAGCTGGACCACAATATAGTGGTGGTGAATACCTGTGGCTTTATAGATAAGGCAAAAGAAGAAAGCGTAAATACGATACTGGAACAGGTGGCGCTGAAGCGCGATGGCAAGCTGGACAAAGTATATGTGACCGGTTGCCTGAGCGAACGCTATCGCGGCGACCTGCTCAACGAAATACCTGAAGTAGACGCATGGTTCGGGACAATGGAACTGCCGCTGATACTCAAACAACTCAACGCAGACTATAAGTCGGAATTGGTAGGAGAACGCTTGCTGAGCACACCAAAACACTATGCTTACTTAAAAATATCGGAGGGGTGCAACCGTACCTGTTCTTTCTGCGCTATACCACTGATGCGTGGCGGACATGTGTCCAAAACAATTGAGGAAGTAGTGGCAGAGGCAAAACACCTGGTAAAAATAGGCGTAAAGGAAATAATGCTTATAGCCCAGGAGCTGACGTATTATGGCATAGACATTTACAAAAAACGCGCGCTGTCCGACCTGCTCAAGCATCTGTCAGACGTAGAAGGCCTCACATGGATACGCCTGCACTATGCTTATCCGCACAAGTTCCCGCTGGAAATACTGGACGTGATGCGGGAGCGGGAGAATATCTGCAACTACTTAGACATGCCGTTGCAGCACATATCAGACCCGATGCTAAAGGCCATGAAACGGCACACTACCCGGCAGGAGATAACTGAACTTATTGCCAATGTACGCGACCGCGTACCCGGCATTTGCATACGCACCACACTTATTGCAGGGTTCCCCGGTGAAACCCGTGATGATGTGGAGGACGTAAAGCAGTTCCTCACAGATACCCGGCTTGACCGTGTGGGCATCTTCACCTATTCACATGAAGAAAATACTACGGCATACGCACTGACTGATAACATACCTTCAGAGGAAAAAGAAGCACGCGCGCAAGAAATAATGGAGGTGCAGCAGGAAATATCGTACGAGAAGAACCAGGAAAAGATAGGTCATACCTACAAGGTGATCGTAGATAAAAAAGAAGCAGGCCGGTACCTTGCCCGCACCGAATTTGACAGTGTAGAGGTGGATAACGAAGTGGTGATACACAGCAAAAAAGCACTACCCATAGGCGACTTTGTGAACGTAAAGATCACCAAGGCATTTGACTACGACCTGGAAGGAGACGTGATCTAAGCAGGTACTCTCATTGTCTTTAAAGCTACAGCCCATTTGTGCAGTTCTTTCAGCATATCGTTGGCTGACTTCTCCAGTGCCGCATCGCCGTTGAACTTACCCGGCTCATCCATAAATTTCATGAAAAACGGGATCGGCACCGCTTCTGGCACCGGCATCATTTTCTGGGCAGTAACTACTTGTTTCAGCATCTGCATAGCCCTGGTGCCGCCAGAGACGCCACCATAGCTTACAAACCCTACAGGCTTATAATTCCATTCTTTGTACAGAAAATCAAGGGCATTTTTCAGAGATGCAGGAAAGCTATAATTGTATTCGGATGTAACGATCACAATAGCATCGGCGCTATTTATACTGGCGCTCCAATCCTTCGTGTGCTGGTGCTCATATTTCTGCAGCATAGGATGATGAGGCTCATCAAAGAATGGCAGGTTTATGGTGGCAAGGTCTAATACTTCTGTACTAAAATCAGGGTATTGAGCAGCTATATCATAAAACCATGAGGCTATTGCAGGGCCTTTTCTTCCGGGCCGGGTACTGGCTATTATTATTTTCAGGTTGAGCATGTGTGTGTTGTTTATTTAAATGAGAGTGGCTACCCAATCAGGTAGCCACTTAACAAATATATTGTTGATTTAGTTTCTCCTGTTACCGAAGAGACGAAGCAGCATCAGGAACAGGTTAATGAAATCGAGGTACAAACGCAACCCACCCATTACGGCCAGCTTCTTTGTATCGTTTGCCGATGTGCCTTCATATTCCACGCCAGCGCCAATGCGCTTCAGCACCTGCACATCATAAGCGGTAAGGCCGGTAAACACAGCCACACCAATGATGCTGATCAGGTAGTCCAGTGCCGGGCTTTTCAAAAAGAAATTTATGATGAAAGATATCATTATTCCAAAGAGTCCCATGGTCAGCAGACGGCCAAATGACGTAAGGTCTTTCTCTGTAGTGTACCCCATTACCGCCATAATACCGAACATGGCAGATGCAGATGCAAAACACCCGATAACTGAGCCGGAGGTGTACGCAAGCAGCACAACGCTAAGGCTCATACCTGTGGTAGCCGCATACAGCATAAAGAACAGCGTAAGCAATGGCGCCGAAAGCCTGTTGAAAGCAAATGACATCACCATCACGAACACTATAGGAGCGAAAACAGAGATCATTCCCAAACCATTCATGCTAAGGCCGCGTTCGGTTTGCGTGTACAGCATATCGCGAAAAGTGGGCTCTGAGGAGAAAAGAACTGCACACAAAGTAGAAACGCCTAATGCCGCGAACATCCAGGCAAAGACATTGGCCATAAATTTTTTCGCTACCGTACCGGTGCCAGACATTGGCTGACTATCGATCACGGTATAACGCGAGAACTCCTGTTGATTAGTATTTTCCATACAAGTAGTGAAATTGTCACGTAAAGTTAGGATATAATTGTAAATAACAACATTGAAAACAATGGTTTTAACTTTTTATCAATTATTGTGGGCTGCTATCCGGCAAGAAGTAAATCTGTATATTTGAATTCGAAAACTAAACCGGTATGCAAGCGATAAAGAACCTTCACGAGCCAGCTATTTTGCAGGAGATCCTCCAGCGATTTGATAAACTGAAACCAGACGCTCAGCGTGCATGGGGTAAAATGGATGTATCACAGATGTTGGCGCATTGTGCCAATGCACTCGAAAACACGCTTGGCGATAAAAAGATCAAGCAAAGCTTCCTGGGTAAGATACTGGGTGGTTTCGCAAAGAAGTCCATCACCAACGACCAGCCATTCAAGCAGGGGTTGCCTACTGATTCACGTTTTGTAGTTGCGGACAGCAGAAATTTTGAGACAGAAAAACAACGTCTTATCCCACTGATAAAACGCTTGTCGGCAACAGACCCGGAAAAGTTAGCCGCAGTACCCCACTCTTTCTTCGGGAAAATGGACGCTAAAGAATGGAACGCCCTTAATTACAAACATCTCGACCACCACCTGAGGCAGTTCGGTGCATAAGATCAATCAATAGGTAATAGCTATTGAAAACTTCACCCGCTCCCTTCTCTTAGAGAGTATATGCCAGTTGCCATCGTAGCTTATGAATGTGGGATATAGTTTTGTGTCCTGCTGCTGCATACGCACCTTCATGCGCACATCGAAGTCATAAACGAGTGTATGGTAAGAGAGCGAGTAATCGCGCGCTACAATACTGTAGTCGCTTTTTCTGAACCAGGTGGTCAGCTCGTTATAGATAACGCTGTGCTCGTAGCCAGCCTTGGGTATTATCTTAAACACATAGCAGGCTTCCCCATTGTAAAGTTCCTGGGTTATTTTAAAGTCATACTTCTCGGCTTCGCCTTCTTCAAATATGGATGCGCGGTCGCCCATAAACGGTATGCCGCTCACCTTTGAACCCGGGTTGAAAATAAGCTGTTTCAACTCATACGTGCTTTTCTCCATCTCGCCACTGCCCTGCCGCTCCATCGATCCCGCCACTATGTCGGATTCATTGCACACAGGTTTTGCGGCAAAGAACAAATGATCGAACAGCCCGGCCGTATAATAGTTGTAGTCTCCGTTGCTCTTGTAAAAGTCGCCGGTTACCTGTTGTTCCAGTACTTCAGTGTTACGGCATTTCTTGTTGATGTGCTGCTTTGTGCGGCTATGTAATGACGCAGTTAGCGCACCGTCTTTATCATACGCCTTTATATCATTGACCGCAGTATAGGGTACAAAATGCAGGTTCTTGAATGCTTTGTAAAATGAGGTATCAGACTGTACCCTGCGAATAAATGCATTTATATCAAAGCCGCTCTTCACCGTCACTGCATCGAGCTGTACCGGAAATTTAAACACACTGCCGGTATCATTGTTCTGAGCATGGCAATAGCCGCCCGAACACAAGCATAAAAGGGCCAGATAAAAGAATATCTTTTTCAAAAAGAAATTACACATTTGCGCTCACACGTGCATTGAGCAGCACCTCGGCAATGATCATATCTTCCGGTATGGTGATCTTGATATTGTCCTGCAGGCCATCTATAAGATGCACGGGGGTACCCATGGCTTCCACCACGGTAGCCTCGTCAGTAAACGAAGGCTGGTACGGCTGCTCAAATGCAGGCAGTATCAGTTCGGTCTTGAATGTTTGCGGCGTCTGTATCACACGCAGTTGTTCGCGGTCTACTGATCTTGACGAATCACCTTCCACGATACGCACACTCTCAGTTATGGGTATGGCCGGTATGGCGCTGCCTAATGCTATGGCTTGCTTGTAGCACCGCAAAATCAAGTCGTCAGAGATCAACGGTCTGGCGCCATCATGCACAAACACGATACCGTCATTACTTACTTCCTTTAGGCCGTTCTGCACACTATGGTACCGTGTCTCACCGCCTGCCACCACGGTCACCTCTATATCCCCTATGTATGACCTCAGCACTATCTGCGCGCTCTTCAGCTGGTCGGCTGGCAGCACCAGTATTATCTGTATGCCGGGCATTGCGCCGGCAAATGCCTCAATGGCGTAACACAACAAGGGTTTGCCCAGGAAAGGAAGGAACTGCTTAGGCACCGGCGCACCCATACGGGTACCTCTGCCACCTGCCACTATCACTGCGTATTTTTTATGATCACTCATGCGGTCTGAATCCTGAAAAGAAGGTCTGAAGTAAATAATATTATTTGCAATTCTGAATTAAAATTTTCACAAATTTGACACATCTTTAAGCATCTGATTGTGAAATCTACAGTAAAAATAAGCTTTTTACCGGCTAAAGCATTTTGCTTGCGGCATGAAAAAATTCGACGTGCTCCCTGGTCTTTCATTCTGTGCCATGCAGCGGCTCCTTCATAGGCACATTACCAAACCGCTTATGGAACCGGTTCTTCCTTACTCCGTCAAGAACGCTCATGCCGCCCATAAGGCCATACGCGCCCATGCCAGCAGGCGCGTACCTGCCACCAAATAAACAAATAAGAATTACAACAATGCCCACACAAGCCGCATACAGGTGGGAATACATGCTGCTCTTCGTTTCGAATAGCTCCATTTCAGTCAGCCCTATCTCTTCATTCTTCATCCAGGCGTTCCAGTACATCGCCGCAAACAGCAGGAAAATAACAACGAACCCACCGTTATACACTAATATTATCGGCACAAAATCCTCGCCCCTGAAACTATATCCTTCCCTGTTCATCCATAAGTTAGCCAGGAACTTAAGCGGGTACATGTAGAACAGCACCATAAATATCAATCCCCCGTTTAGCAAATTAGTGAGGGTATCATGCATACCAAACCGCCTGAAAAAACGGTACTGCTCGTACCATATATAGAAAATCAACAGGAAGCAAAAGAAGAACGGCAAAAATCCCCTCATACTTTTCAGCAGCTCGTCAGACGACTTAGGCACCTCAAGCGATATGATGAGCAAGCTAATGGCAAAAGCGAAAACCGCGTCGCTGAATGCCTCAATACGGGCAGGCTCATGACTGCGCCACTGGATCTTGTCCTTTGTCGATTTCTTAAAATACTTACGTACCATGTGACTGCATTTGCAAACAAAATAGTCATTGTCGCGGAATATTGCGTTTTCAACCGAAATCCTTGATCTGACTGCGATTTTTTCGGGACGTAGGGTTGTTTGATAGTCCCAACCTAACATCGGGAGAAAGTAGAGGTAGTTGGTTCGAATTCGATAAACAGACCATATGACCTGTTTAGTATCTTTTATACTTTATTTTTATAGATAATGTTGTGCGTTTAATTTTTATGTATTTTTGATATATAAGGAACCCTAAAAATTGTTTTATGAAAAAGATATTTTTCGTTTTAATCATACTTGTCAGTCTCAACTCGCCATCAGCTTATTGCCAGGGATATTCAGGTCTTGTAGGAAGATGGACATTCAATGGCGACGCTAACGATGTTAGCGGCAATGGACTTAACGGTATTGTTCGTGGTGCCACATTAACTGCTGGCATAAATGGTTTGCCTAATACAGCATATTTGTTTAACGGCACATCTGATTACATTACTGTTCCATATAATAGTCTGATGAATACGAAAATACATTCGTTTTGTGCTTTGTTAAAACCGATGGGGTTTTATCCCTATAATAGTCAAGGTAATTCCGTTATATGGAGAGGAGACGATATTTCAGGCACGTTTTCCTACCAACTGGAATTTTTTGATAATGCTTATGATAACAGCGACCTCATCTACTCACCTACACAGGATGTATTTGCTGGGTGGACTGGCTCGACAACTTCACGGACACCGCAAACTGACTGGTATTATACGCCTACTGTAGACTCTGGATTATGGTATGCCGTTGTGCTGACTTACGATGGCAACTCGACAAAAATATACGTGAATAGCGTGTTGATGGATAGCTTCTATAATACGTGCACTTATACAAGCAGCACAGACAGTCTCAATTTTGGCAAAAGCGAGGATCGCCCAAGTTATGAATTTTGGTTCAACGGCGTATTAGACGAGATCAGATTTTATAACCGGGTATTAAGTCCATCAGAAGTAGGTATGTTTACCGACTCGAGTGGTATCGCCAATAATATTTTCCCGATAGAATTATATCTTGATGCTGACGGTGATTGTGTAAAAGAAGGAACCGAGAAATACAATACACTTCCTGTTTCTATACAAGTAAGTGCGAATGGAGTTCCCATGGATACAGTTTCAGCAACCAGCAAAATATATTATCATGCTACTGGTGGAAATGGTACTGTTTATTCATTTAAGGTCATCTCTTCTCCGCCTGGGATTTATGTTTCCTGTCCTTCGTCTGGAATACTAGTTGATACAATTAGTTCCACAGCCAGCGCACCTAAGTATTTTGGACTTTCTTGCGCACCATCTACTAATTTTGATCTGCAAGTCGATTTAGCTGTGAGTACAGACCCGAAAAACGAAACAGTTTGTATGCTGGTAAATAATAATTATTGTTCCCCTACACCAACTACCCTAACACTGAATTTTAGCCCAAAATTGAATTTTGGAAGTTCAACACCTGTTCCCTCATCAGTTATTGGCAATACTGTTACCTGGAACCTTGGCAGTATTTCATACATGAATTCACCAGCTAGTATACGTCTCAACCTGCCGCCGGCAGGTGGGGCACTTTCTGCGGGTGATACCTTTTATACAAAATGTGTTGTAAATCCGACAACCGGCGACATAAATCCTTCAAACAACACCATTGATATAATAGACACAGTTAGAATTTGTCACGACCCCAATCAGATAACAGTGGCTCCCGGGTGCACACTTTCGAACGCAGTTTCTACACTGCAATACACCATAATATTCGAGAATACTGGCAACGATACTGCGCACAATATTTATATTATGGATACATTATCTGATAATTTAAATGCGAGTTCGTTAAACATTGTAACAGCGTCCGGTCCGATGGGCATTTCAAAATGGTATGACTGTGTTTCCCATAATATTTATGAATTCAGCTTTCCCGATATTAATCTATTAGACAGTAGTCATCATAATCAGTGTGAAGGGATGATTGTATTTAATATTGATACTAAAAGTGGCCTGGGTAATGGTGACGAAATTTTTAATCATGCTGGTATATTTTTTGATAGCAACGCAGTAGTAATGACGGACACCGCTAAAACAGTTATCGGCTGTCCCAAAGAAACGACAATAACATTACTGACCACTACAATAAATGCGTCAGGGGACATACAAATTTTTCCAAATCCTGCGTTGAATAGTTTAACAGTAACATGTACACAAAAGATCGCTAGCTTAACGGTTACTAACCCACTTGGACAAGTCATTTATAGCCAACGCCACGATACAAAGGAGGCACAAATTGATGTTTCTACCCTACCTGCAGGTGTGTACTTTGTAAAAGTCAATGGTATGGATGTTAGAAAGTTTGTTAAGCAATAGACCGAAGTAAACACTATAAAAAATTTCAATGAACTGCAGCACACTGGGTTGCCAGATCGCATTTAGTCATCTTTACTAGGGCCAAAACAATAGACATACTGCAGCGGTGGATACTGCAAAATGGAGCGAACGTCACTTAAAAAAAGTAAAATAGCCGTACACCGAAATAAACTGGCTGGTAACTAAGCGGGAAATTTTTAAGACTATAATTGATGTTGTAGGTGATTTTTGTATCCGGGTCATAAAAATTAACCAAGGTTGGTTGTAACAGCGCCTGTGCCTTCAGGTGTTTTCGGATAGTATACACAGCGCCCAGCGACAGGTAGGGAATTATACCCCGGCTATTATTGTTAATAACCTGGTCAATACTATCCTCTTTCACATAGTAAGTCCCTGATGATTGAGTGCTTGTAGAAGATTCAATGCTTTGACCAACATTTATTAATGCTCCTATCCCGATAGAAAATTTCAGATCATCCCATTTGGTTCGGATCAGCACATTCGGATTGACATCTAAGAAAAATAGGCCCGTGCTAATTTCGCTTCCAGGCTCAGTTTGAAACGATCGCTTATCATCCAGCAAGCCTATTATCTGTAAAAAGGACATGGCACTTTCACCCGTACCATTCACTTTAATTGCCGCCTCAATTCCGGTTGCGCCCAGCATAGAACTCTTTGCATGCGAATTAAGATCACCGTTTACTTTTAAAAACAATGGTATCGCGATAGCCGGTTCAAATACAGACGATTGACCTGAACACAATAGCGGGAAGACAGCAGCAAAACAAACAATAGCCCATACGCTACTATCCTGTTTGGTAAATGAAAAGGGAATTTTTTTCGACGCTTTTTCTTGATACTTTACAAATAGGAAAGGAAATAAACCGGTAGAAATTCTGGAGTTTGATTTTGTCATTAAAGCATTTCCATAACAACGTATTATTTCTGTAATTTATTGCATTTCAATTTTTTAACGGTTTTCATGCAGTTTTATTGTTTAACTTTCCGTCTTGAATTCCAGTCGCAGATTGGCCAGATTTTCAGACACAGGCATTCTTCAGAACACTCCAGAAAGTACTCATCCGTTAATGTATGTTCAGACACAAGGGCAAGGCGCGCACCTTCAATCACAATTTCAGGTTAGCGGCATTCTTATCTTTTATAGCCGGGATAGTCAATATTTGCGGTGTTCTCGCTCTTGGCGTACTTACCACCAACGTCACAGGGCACTTCGCTTATTTTGCCGAGGGGGTGTTGAAGAAGAATGAATTATTTGGTGTTCACTTTCTATTTTACATACTAGCTTTCCTGTCCGGTTCGTTCCTGTCGAGCCTGCTGACGGAATACTATATAATTAAAGAACGGAAAGCCCCACATACTGCGGCAATGCTGCTGGAAATACTGCTGTTGCTGACCATGGGCGTATGCGGCGACCGATTTGTAGATGCAGGCATTAGTAAGCCACTGCTTGCCTGTGTGCTATTGTTTGCGATGGGGCTGCAAAACTCTTTAGTAAGTAAAGTTTCAAATTCTGCTGTTCGCACTACGCATTTAACCGGTTTGTTTACTGATCTCGGCATCGAGCTATCCCAACTGTTTTTCTACAAGGAAAAAAATCAACGTCAGCGATTGATCCGGAATATAGGATTACATGGAAGCATCATTGTCTTTTTCTTTTCGGGCTGTGTGGCAGGAGGCTTTTTGTACCTGGCTATACAATTCAAAACACTTATTGTAGCAACCTTGATACTGATCACCGCTCTTATCTTTGACAATCTGCGCCTTGTCTACTACAGGATGCGCAAACAGTTGAGAGACGAATAAGAGATTTGATTCTATTCTGCTCAACGTGGTATTCGTTTGTTTTTTTTACGATTTTACTAGCACGGTATGGATCTTCGGCTATTGCCTTTATAAGGATGCAATTCGTTTCAAAACTATCTTATTATTGCTTCTTTGCCAATAAGGCAAATTCTCTTGAGCAATAGGAAGGAGAATTATTTCCGTAGCGCATCTAACTCATCCTTTGAAATTTTCTTTCCCTTGCCCTCTTTTCTATCCTTATCTCCCTGTAGAATCATGTCAACGTATTGAGGATCGTATGGTGACACTTCGTATTTTATGTCCAGCGCCTTCATCACAGCCATTAAAGCATTTAGTTTATTGCTGTTAGCCGGATGTGCTATAAGAATATTTGCTGCTTTCATATTGCAAAGTTGCCACATTTTTCGAAAAAACATCTATCACAGAAAAACCTACTGAAAATATTGCCTGATCCTTAAATGTGCAGATATATCCTTTGCAAGTTGTCGCCTCACTTCCCGCTAACCATCGCCTCCTTCTCCACCTCGTACTTCAATTCCTTATCTCCGCGCTTCACCAGTATAGAGGCACTGGTGGCTGTATCATAAAAACGCCGGCTGAGCAGCCCACACCAACTATCATGGCTGCAGGTACGGTAGTCCACCCTATCTATCTCCAATACCTGGTCGCCCAGTTGCGGGCCTGTGGCAGCTACACCTATCTTAGTTCGCACCGAACTAATAAAGACTTTGTTGTCCCTCAGCTCGAGCGAAAAGCTGTATGACTTTTTGCTCGTGTTGTCATACGTACTTACCGGTATCATCGTTAACTCATGCGCCGACCAGTCGAATATGAGTCGGTAATGTTTAAAGAAATTGGTGCCAATAGTTTTTGAGGCCTTTTCACTGAAATCCACTACCTGATCAGTGAGTTTCAGATTGCCCAACCCAATGGAAGAAACAACCGTATACCAGGTTGTGTCATCCTTGCCTCTGCCAAACGCTCCGGAAGAGCCCGCGCCATATTCATAGGTATTGGTATGAAGGCCATTTTCCTCCAGCTTTTTATATGTCGCCATCGAGCAGTTGAAATCGTGGTTAGAGCCCAGGTCAGCAATCACATTGTGTTCAGTTACCCCGTTCAGTTGCACGTCTATCATTGGTACGCCCACAAGGTCTGTGTGAAACTTAACTGTTTGTGCATTGGCGGGAACCGTGAGCGAATCAAGGCTGCTGGTTATGGTAATGATATGCCGCTCATAATCTATCTCCCATATAGCCTTGCGCATCAGGTTGGCGCCTATGATCCCATCCACGTTAAAACAAGTTATGTCGTTCGATGGTGGCAGATCTACGATCGCAGTGCCAACATTAAGAAATAGCAGGCCGCCAAAATCCATACTGTCTACCGCCGCAAACCCCAGGCTGCTGCTGTTTCCCTGCGAATCTTTGAGTTTTCCATTGCCCGCATTTTTTATGCCCAGTTCCGCCGCCAGTTCCTTTGATATCGCATCGGGCGCGCCGGAATCAAGTATAAAGCTATGCTCCTTCCCATGTATTTTCACTTTGAGCACTATAAGCCCCAAGCGCATTTCAAAAGCCACTTCTGTCTTAAAAGCAGCCGGGTACAGGCTCCCACCCTTTATGTATTTAAGTGTTTTCAGCGTGCTGCAGCCCGAAGTAAGGCCTAGTAGCAAGGCAAGTGCTGTTGTTTGAATGAATTTCATCCTTAATTTATTAGTGTGTGATGGACAAGATATTTGTTTCTGATTGCAGAAACAAGTCTTAGCACATATGTATAGACAATTATTCCGGATTTTACCCCCTAAAAACATTACAAAAACACAACACCGCCGCAACACTAAAGCAATACTGCATCAATAAGTTTGGAGAAACAATCTCTGCTCATGTACAAAACGCTACTTCTTTTATTTGCCGTGTGCCTGTTACATATTGCCTGCATGGCGCAATCCACCAAGTATGTCATACTCATTAGTATTGATGGTTCACGGCCCGACTTCTATAAAGACGATGCATGGGGTACACCTGTGCTGCACCAGATGAAGGATGCCGGCGTTTATGCCGATGGCGTCACCAGTGTATTCCCGTCTGTCACCTATCCCTCACATACTACTATGGTCACAGGGGCCCTGCCATCAAAGCATGGCATCTATTACAACGAACTTTTCGACCTCGCCGGCCTGCAAGGAAGATGGTACTGGTATACCAGCGCCATAAAAACACCTACGCTGTGGGATGCAGTGCATAAAGCAGGCCTCAGGTCAGCAGCAGTGTCATGGCCGGTATCTGTGGGCGCTCCCATCGATTATAATGTCCCCGAAATATGGCCGCTCGACAGTAAGGCAGACAAAATATCCCCCATACGCGATAACACCACACCCAAGGGCCTGTTTGAAGAGATTGAACAAAACGCCACCGGCAAAATAACAGCAGACGCCCTCAATGAAAATTATCTGACCAAGGACGAGAACATAGCCCGCATGGCCTCCTACATCCTGCGCACCTACAAGCCAAACCTCCTGGCTATACACCTCGTCTGTGTAGACCATTATGAACATGCCGAAGGCCGACAGGGAGCGATGGTAAAAAGAGCGGTAGCAAATGCCGATAATGCCATTGGCAAAATACTCGAAGCCGTGCAGATGGCCGGCATTAAAGACAGCACAGCCATCATTATCACCGGCGACCACGGCTTTGTAGATATCCATACTACGCTATCGCCCAACGTTTGGCTGGCTGCCAAGGGGCTGGTATCAAAGATCAACGGGAAAACGGAATACAAAGCCATATTCCACACATCAGGTGCTGCGGCATTTCTGCACTTGAAAGACAAAGACGACAAAAAAACACTGGAGCAGGTAGAAGCAATACTCGCCGGCCTTCCCCCGGCTACCAAAAAATTGTTTCGGGTAGTAAAGGGAGTTGAGCTACAGGCAAGGGGCGCAGACCCCGATGTGGCACTGGCGCTCACGCCCATACAAGGCATAAATATGAGCAGCGCCATAGACGGCGATGAACTAAAAGCTGCGCATGGCGGCACACACGGCTACTACCCCGACTTTAAAGAGATACAGACCGGCTTCATAGGTTATGGCCCCGCCTTTAATAAGGGCATGGTAATACCACAAATGGGACTTGAAGATATAGCCCCAATCATAGCACAATTACTCAATCTTGATTTTACCGCACCTGATGGTGTATTATACCCCGGCATATTCAAAAGCAGCGCAAAGGCACACTAGCTTGGCCAGTTGTTTAAGAGGTTTTGATAAAGAAGAAAACTGCCCGACTAACTTACAGATATCCTTGGTAAGAAAACGTTCTTAGATAATGTACTTAAATTGTCAACTATTTATAAACATTTTTATGATTGTTTCCCTTACAATCAAAAAAAAGAGTCTACTATCAAGTTATCTCGCAAATACAACCCACAGTTGTTAAATACAACTGCAAGTAGCGAAATGACAACTAAGAGTGTTTGACTTTTTGCTGATTCAGGGACTACTCTGAAATACCTTTGCAGTATCAAAAAAACATTACTTATGGATACTAAGATGGTCGGCAGCAAAATTGCCGCAGCAAGAAAACAGAAAAATATGTCCCAGGCGCAACTCGCGCAACTTCTATTTATCAGCCCGCAGGCAGTTGGAAAATGGGAACGGGGGGAATCAATCCCCGACATCGTTACTATTAACCGGCTCGCGGAAATTCTCGATGTTGACCTTAATTACTTTTCAGAAAATTTTCCTTCGTCAGATGGCGATACGGCGTTTAAGTCCATTGACAACAGTGGAGACATCGAACAAACAGCACAAACATCCGCTAACCACGTCTCTTTGTCGCAGGAGCGACCGTTGCTGATGAACTTCAGCGGAGGTAACCTGTCAGACAGTGACTTTGCTGGCGTTACCGCACACAAAAGGGCATTTAATGGTAGTGCATTGCGCGGCTCCGACTTCACCGGTGCAGACCTGACTGGCAGTTCATTTAAAGCTTGCGATATACGTGAAGCCAATTTCGATCGGACTAACCTGACCGATTGCGCGCTGTCTGCCAATGACCTTACAAATGCAATCTTTAACAAAACCATTCTCGTCCGTACTGTATTTAGTGCATCAGGACTGGCAGGAGCAAAATTCAGTGGCGCTGAACTGATTGATGTAAAGCTGACAAAGACAGACCTTAGAAAGACGGTTTTCGAAAATTGCATCTTTAAAAATGTAGACTTTAAGTATTCCGATATGCGGAATTTGCGCCTTGATGGTCAGAGCTTCATTGGTGTTAAGTTCGACAAAACGGCTCTGGAAGAAGCGACATTCAATGGCGCTAAGCTTCAGAATGTTTCTTTCCGTCCAACATATGCCCTTACAAATAAATATTACCGGGCCATCAAAACCATCTGCTTTGACGGTGCTATCATGGATAAGCTAACCTATGCCGAACTCAAAGGAATGGGGGCTGATCTGTCAAAGGTGACATTTCAATAAAGAAAGAAACATGCAAAAAATTCCTGAGCATAAGCCATAAAATGTACAACTACGAGGAAAGTGTTCGGCAAATGAGCCGCCCGCGGCCTTTGTATTTTTAAATAATCCTGCCAATTCATACTATTTTTATCCCAAACGCAAAAAAGATGAAAAAACTATCCACACTCATTGCCGTTATCATCTGTTCATTCGCCATTGGGTATGCGGTAGGCATAAAGAAAGCGGAGCATACCTCCACTAATGGTGTCACAGGCATAGGTGGTATCTTCTTTAAGTGCAAAGACCCTAAGAAACTTAAAGAATGGTACAGCGCCAATCTCGGCGTCAGAAGCACAGACTATGGCGCCAACTTTGAGTGGCGCCAGGCAGGTGACAGCACAAAGAAAGGCTTCACACTTTGGGCGCCTTTTAAGGAAACGTCTAAGTACTTTGAAAAGGAATTTATGATCAACTACCGTGTCAGCAACATGGACGCTTTGCTGACCAGCCTGGCAGCTCATGGCATTCGGCCAATAGACTCTGTGGAGCGCGCATCTTACGGCAGCTTTGTGCACATCAAAGACCCGGAAGGCAACCGTATAGAGCTTTGGGAACCGAACGACACAGCGTATTATGCCCTGGGGCCGGGAACTACCGTGTATTAAGCGAGGATTTTGAAATCTGCCTGCCAGCAGCTATTTTCATTGCCGGTAACCAATAGCGATATGAGCGAAAACGGAGCAATTGATCCACACAAGCACCCCAAGCAGGATTTCCAGGTAGAGCGGTTGGCATTCTTTAGCGATGCCGTGTTTGCCATTGCCATTACGCTGCTCATCATTGAGTTTAAGGTGCCGCCAATCACTAAAGAAAGTACATTAGACAGCGTTCTTGAACAATTAAATGAATTGAGGCCGGAATTGTTTTCCCTGCTCATCAGCTTCTACCTTATCGCCTTCTACTGGCGGTTGCACCACTACCTCTTTAAGCACATCCACAACTACAACGATGGGATCGTTATCGCGAATTTCTTCCTGCTGTTACCTATTATTTTCTTTCCGTTTACCAGCGCGTTTGTTGCTACAAGCCTGGAGCACAATCCCGCTATAGTCGTGCTGTCGGTGCGGCTGTTCCTCATCAATAATATAACGGCTAGCCTGTTTATGTATGTGCTATACCATATAGCCATCGTGAGGCACAAAGATTTTTCTTTTGAACTGGTGAAGAAGGAAAAAGCAAAATTCTTGTTGGAAACGCTTTTTATGACTATCGCATTTGTTACCTTCCTGGCCGTTACATTCATCACCACCAACTACGATAAAATAACCTATGCGCTGGTCGCCTTTGCTTTGCTGAAGGCACTCCTTGAAAAACGCATTAAGATGATGAAATGAATCTCAGACAGACTACTTATCTCTTTTCACCACAGTGCCCAGCAAAGTAAGCCTTATGGCCGATCCCTGCGTATCGTTGAAGTTGACGAGCCTCAGTTTCTTTAATTCGGTGAGCTGCGGCAGCAGGTGCTCGCGAGACATGCTCAATTCTTTGGCCAGGTCCGTCGTATTTACCAGCGGTCTTGGTTGTACGGTCCGGGTACTTATTTCCTTTATTTTCCTGAATACTTCGTTTTCTGTAGGCATATTACACATTAAATACCCCCGGTCAAACACATAGAAAAATCAGTATGATGGCTGTGGAGTTGTGTAAAGATAGCGTATTATATGTTATCGGAGCGCAGCTTATTCTATAGAACCCACTTAAGTAGCACTATTTCTACAAAGTTATTGACATAACTCCGCAATCGTGACTTATTGTTTTGTAAAGCGGGCCACAGACGTTGTTCCGTCCTGTGCCGCCATGTTTATGATATAGATGCCCGGCGGATAGTTACTGATAATGAGGTTGTTATTACCGGCCTCCAGGTTTCCTTTCTCAATCACTTTACCCGCTATGCTGGTAACGGTATAGGTTGCGGGCGATAGCAGATTATCTACATATAAAACGCCCGAAGCCGGATTAGGAAATACATCGCAGGCAAGCGTATTGGTTACATTCTTTACCGCAGTAGTCGGCACAGCCGGCTTTGCGCTTATATATACCGAGGCGTCAATGGTACCCGCCGTCTCGTTGGATATGAATATCCTGCTCGGCGATTGCCACGCTACACCCTCTGTCTGCCACTCAGTACTGCTGCTACCTATCTCTATTCTGCGTTTGTTGCCGGAGAAAAACATGTCGCCTGCATAGTCATTCAGAAACCACAGGAAGGAGCTCACATGCCCGCTCAGATAACCTATCAGCACTATCTCCCCTGTCGTAGAGTTATAGTCGGCGCCGGTAATGAGGCCGGCTACATTGTAGTTGGTGTATGGGGTAAGCGCATAAGTGCCGGGTACCTTTGGCATCTTGTATACCCTCGTTTGCATATCTCCCCTGTCCTTTGTAAAAATGTAGAGCGAATCCTTTATCGATATAAGCGCTTCGCAGTCGAAGTTATTGGTGCTGCTGGATACAAAGCTAGTCTGGTCGGTGTAAGAGAAAGCGATGGCCTGGGCATTTACATGCACTACGCTGCCCGTGCCTATATCGGCCTTGGCTATCTTCAGTACTTTCAGGTCGGTACGTGTGCCTTTGTTATTACCGTGGTCGCCCAGGTATATATAGTTGCTGTCGGCAGTTATATCTTCCCAGTCTATATTCGGATAGTTGTCTATATCCACGGTCTGCAATGTAGCGCCCGTCAGTGTGTCCACGCTATACATTTCAGCCGGGTTGCCACTGTCGTTATGTGTCCATAGTTTCCCATCAGTCCACACAAGTCCTGAAGTCTCCGTGATTATCGGGTTCAGCTTAGCCCTGAACAGCGGACTGTAGCTGGTAACCGGGTATATGCAGGAACCATCATTGGTAGTGGCGAGTGGATTGTAATTAGTAGCCGCCGGATCTGTGCAGCCTGTTTGGGCATTTGCAGGCATGTACACACCTAAAAACAAAACAAATGATACAATATACCTGTAAACCATCTATATAGATATTAGCTTTATTAACAGGCAAAAGTAACTCGTAGGCTCCGCTGAAATGTGAATAAATTATTACCAAATTGTTACCTGTCTTTTGTCCCCCTAAACTGCCGCAGCCACCGTAAGCGCAGAAAGCGCCTGGTAGTAATTACCAAAAGAGGCGCTATCCGTATCTAAATATAGATAAGGTTCTATTAATTCCAGTTCCATCAGGTGAAATGCGCCATTGCACATCACCCCATCCACCCGTGCGTATAGTGTACCCTTCGCAAACTGCTCTACATAAGCACCTGCGGCTGCCACTTGCGCTGGCGTCACCTCATGTGCGCTTATCCGCCC